>JAUNGR010000183.1 GCA_030524485.1 bacterium
GGATGCCGCAAATAAGGGTTGGCAGCAATGTGCCGAGCAGTTGGATGCTGCAAACAAAGAGTGGAGCCAGTGTGCTGCACAATTGGATGCCGTCAATCAACATGTACAAAAAATAGAAAATGACAAACAGTCTTTCACTGCCCAATTAGAAGAGATAAATGAGTCAAAACAGGTGTTACTTCAGCTTTTGGAAGAAGAAAGACGGCGATTGCAGGAAGAAACACAAAAGAGGCAGGAAATCCAAAACGAGTTGTTGGAAATTAAAAATTCAAAGTGGTGGAAGTTAACGCATCATGGATAAAGGGAGTTGAAATACAACTATGAAACGATTGGGAATTTATTCTTTTTACGAGCAAGATGGCATTGTAGATTCTTATGTTACTTTTTTTCTGAACGATTTAAAAGAAAACGTAGACGAGCTGGCTATTATCTGCAATGGTAAATTAACGGCGGAGGGAAGAAAAGCATTCGAGGAAATCGCCTCTGTTGTTGTGGTTCGTGAAAATCAAGGATTTGACATTGCGGGATATTTGTATGGAATGAAGTTGTATGGATGGGAAAGATTAAGCTCCTATGATGAGGTTGTATTGGCAAATAATACGATGATGGGACCCATTTATCCTTTCTCAGAGATGTTTGCGGAAATGGCTCAAAGAAAGCTGGATTTTTGGGGAATCACCCGTCACTACAAAATTGAGTTTGACCCCTTTCAGAACAATCCGTATGGATATATTCCAGAGCATCTGCAGTCCTATTTTATGGTTTTTCGCAAGAATTTTGTTGCCTCTTATGAATTTCAGGAATATTGGGATTCTCTGCCGGAACTCAAGACCTACGAAGATGCCGTTGGAAAACATGAGACTTATTTTACAAAATACTTTGAAGAAAAAGGCTATGTTTGGGACAGCTATGTAGATACTTCGGATATGGAATATCTGACGAACTATCCATTGATGAATTATCCTAAAGTGCTGATTGAAAAGAAAAAATGCCCCATTTTTAAACGAAGAACCTTCTTCCAGCCTTATGAATTTGTGACACAGAATACCACCGGACAAGCAGCCTGCGAGTTGTATGATTATTTGGTGGCTCATACGAATTATGATGTCAACATGATATGGGATAATATTTTGCGCACCTGTAATCAGGCGGATTTTGTGAAGAATCTTCAGTTGAATTATACACTATCCACCAGCAATTGCCACAGAGAACAACTAGATGCTGTTTTAATGCAAAAGAAGATTGCTCTCATCATGCATTTATATTTTCCAGACCTATTGGAGGAGTCTCTTCACTATGCAATGGCCATGCCCGAAAGTGCCGATGTTTATATCACCACAAATACAGAAGAAAAGAAGCTTCAAATCGAGAAGGTATTTTCTTCTCTAAAATGTCATCATCTGGAAGTTCGGGTGATTGAAAATCGAGGGCGGGATGTTAGCAGTATTTTAGTGGGAGTAAAAGATGTTATCTCCCAATACGAGTATGCCTGCTTTGTGCACGATAAAAAAACAGCACAGATAAGTCCCGGTTCTGTCGGGGAAAGCTTTGCTTATAAATTGTTCGAGAATACGTTGCACAACCAGAATTTTGTTTACAACGTAATTGAAACCTTTGAAAAGAATCCTCGCTTGGGCATTCTTTCTCCTCCAGAACCCAATCATGCACATTACTATCCTATTTTGGGCTGTGAGTGGGGCGGAAACTATGAGATTACCGTGGAAACTGCCAA
Organism: bacterium; assembly: GCA_030524485.1. Classification (GTDB taxonomy): domain Bacteria; phylum Bacillota; class Clostridia; order Lachnospirales; family Lachnospiraceae; genus CAJMNU01. The sequence goes on from JAUNGR010000183.1 coordinate 1,733, forward strand.
AAAATTAGGTTTAAAGGGAAAGATTGAAAAAGACAAACCACCAGTCGCTCCTTATGGCACCTTCTTCTGGTTTCGTCCAGCTGCTTTTCATCGACTTTATGCACAGAATTGGGACTATTCCGATTTTCCCAAGGAGCCAAATGGGATAGATGGAACTCTGCTTCATGCTATCGAACGTTTGTATTCCATTGTTGTGCAGGAAGAAGGTTACTATCCAGCTGTGCTGATGTCAGATACTTTTGCACGGATAGAATATACCAATCTGCGTTGGTATCTGAGAGAATATAATTGTACTCTGGCAAAATATGGCTGGGAAAATCTGCAGTATAAAATGATAGAAACCGTAAATGGCATGTTGGGAGAAAATGCTTCTCTCAAAGCACAGGTAGAAAATTTGAAAAAAGAAAAACAAAACTATGCTGACTATGTGAAATACTTGGAAGAAGAAGTGGCACCGAAAGCTTCTCTTTCCTACCAGTTAAAACACAGCATTGGGAAATTTTTGCCTTTTCATAAAAAATAAACATTCATAAGCATTGGATAGAGATTGAAATTAAAATTAAAATTGAAAT
>JAUNGR010000041.1 GCA_030524485.1 bacterium
TGGATTTGGAAGATTGACTCTGCCCACGGATGTGGACATGGTGAAGGAGACCTTGGAGATGAAGGCACGTTTGGGAGCGGATGCTTTGCGAGACTGTGACGGAACGGATATGCCATCGGAGCTTCTGTCAACGGACGCTAAGATTTATGCGACCTACTACACAACCCGAAAGGACAACGAGTGGGCGATGAAAAATCCGGATGAGGTGCAGCAGGAGTATCTCATTAGCGACCGAGTGGTGGCAAGAGGAGATAAGCTACGCATACGCCCGATGCATGGATTCCACACAGAGCAGTTAAAAATCAATAAGTTGGATGACCCGAAGCGTTGGTGGGAGGTTGTGGACCGCACGACGGGAGAGGTGGTTCCTACTGAGCAGTGGTTTTTTGATGCGGATGCTGAGGAGGTGGAGATTTGTACCATCCCCTATCATGAGTATACGGTGAGCTTTTTGGCCTTCCTCATCTGGGACCCGGTTCATATGTATAACTTTATCACAAACGACTGGAAGAATGCACCACACCAGATGACTTATGACGTGCGTCAGCCAAAGACACAGGTATATGTCAAAGAAAAATTAAAACGTTGGTGTGAGGCGAATCCAGATGTGAATGTGGTACGCTTTACGACCTTCTTCCATCAGTTTACCTTGACATTTGATGACCAGAAGAGGGAGAAATTTGTGGAGTGGTTTGGCTACAGTGCCAGTGTAAGTCCCTATATCCTAGAGCAGTTTGAGCAGTGGGCAGGTTATCGCTTCCGTCCGGAGTTCATCGTAGACCAAGGCTATCACAATTCCTGCTTCCGAGTTCCGTCCAAGGAATTCCGTGATTTTATTGAGTTCCAGCAGATTGAGGTTAGCAAGCTGGCCAAGGAGCTGGTGGACATTGTGCATAGCTATGGTAAGGAAGCCATGATGTTCTTGGGAGACCATTGGATTGGAACAGAGCCGTTTGGCAAGTATTTTGCAAATATTGGTCTGGATGCCGTGGTGGGTTCCGTTGGGGACGGCGTTACCATGCGAATGATTTCGGACATTAAGGGAGTGAAATATACGGAGGGAAGAATGCTGCCGTATTTCTTTCCAGATGTGTTCACCGAAGGTGGAGACCCCATCGGAGAGGCACAGGAGAACTGGCTGAAGGCGAGACGTGCCATTCTTCGTTCCCCTCTGGATCGCATTGGCTACGGTGGATACCTGAAGTTGGCAATTCAGTGGCCAGGCTTTGTGGAGGAGATTGAGAAGATTGTTGGAGAGTTCCGTCAGATTCATGACATCACCAAGGAGACAAAGGCACACACTGCACCTTTCCAAGTGGCAGTTTTGAACTGCTTTGGTCCTCTGCGTGGATGGATGAGCAATCAGGTGCATCATGCGATTTGGCATCGAGAGATTTATTCCTATGTGGGAATGCTGGAGTGCCTGAGCGGAATGCCGATTGATGTGAAATTTATTGACTTTGATGACATTCGGAAAGGAATAGACCCACAGATTAAGGTCATCATCAATTCGGGCGATGCTTATACCGCATGGAGTGGAGGTGACAATTGGTTGGATGAGAAGGTGCTCACAGAAATTCGTCGTTTTGTGGACAATGGCGGCGGGTTTATCGGTGTGGGAGAGCCGACGGCCTGCCAGCATCAGGGACGTTACTTCCAGCTTGCGGATGTGCTGGGTGTGGATAGGGAGATGGGCTTCTCTCTGAGCACTGACAAGTATAATGCCTTGGCAGAGAATGCAGATAGGCACTTCATCCTTGAGGACATCGAGGAGGAGGTTGACTTTGGCGAGGGCAAGAGCCGCATCTATGCACAGGGCGAACACTATCGGATTTTAAATATGGATGGCGGATACAGTCGTCTGGTGGTCAACGAGTACGGGAAGGGACGCAGCGTGTATTTTGCTGGACTGCCTTATTCCCCGCAGAACTGCCGTATCCTGCTGCGTGCGATTTATTATGCCGCACACAAGGAGGAGGAGATGAAGAAATACTACGTGACCAATGTAGATACGGAGGTGGCAGCTTTTGAGGAAGTGCAGAAAGCAGTGGTGATCAACAACTCCAGAGAGGCAAAGGACACAGACCTGTATATTCGTGGGGAGAAGAAGGCGACTTTGCATATGAAGCCAATGGAGATGATTTGGGTGGATCTGGCATAAGGAAAGCACGCAGTCTGCTCGGTCGCTTGACAGCACTTTGTCTGAAAGTCGATTGCTTTGCACTTCGTGCTAGTGCAATCGCCCCGTATTCCGCACTTCGGACTATCGTCCTACGTGCTACATACGGGTTAGCCCGTCCGATGTTTGCATGTCCTTACGTGCTAGCACGCAGTCCATGCAACCGCCGTCCGGGACTTTCAGAGTAAATTGTAGGAAAAATAAAGAAAATATAAAGAAAAATAGGTAAATATGAAAAGATGGTGAAGAATTTCCGGAAGATATTGACAAATCTTAAAAAAAGAGGATACTGGTATTCATAAGTATTGCTGAGAACAGGAATACAGATATAACAGAAAGAAAGGGGATTTGTGAGTATGGGTGGAAATGACAATAGCAATGGCAACAAAGTGCCTGATGGCCCTAAGAGACCAATTTTTCACTATATGATTATGTTTTACGTGATCGGTATGATACTGCTGACGCTGTTGAATGCGATTGCGCTGCCTTTTGTGGTAAATCGCTCCGTTCAGGAGGTTTCCTATAACCAGTTTTTGACGATGCTGGATGAGGGAAAGGTAAAGGCAGTATATCGTGGCGATACCGAGCTGCAGTTTACGGCGGAGAATGAGGATGGCAGAGAGGGGCTGTATAAGACAGGAAACTTTCCGGATGCTGACTTGGTGAACCGCCTTGCACAGGCAGATGTTTATTTCTCGGAGGAAATTCCAACGCAGGTTTCTCCGATTGCCCAGTTTTTGGTGCAGTGGTTGTTGCCTTTTGTGTTCATCTTCCTTTTGGGGCAGCTTTTTATCAAACGTATGTCCACTCGGATCGGTGGGAATGCGATGACCTTTGGCAAGTCCAACGCTAAGATTTATGCGGAGAATGAGACCGGAAAGACCTTTGCGGATGTGGCAGGTGAGGATGAGGCGAAGGAAGCCCTGAAGGAAATTGTGGACTTTTTGCATAATCCGGAAAAGTATGCGGAGATTGGTGCGACCCTTCCTAAAGGTGCTCTTTTGGTGGGACCTCCCGGAACAGGAAAGACGCTGCTTGCCAAGGCGGTTGCTGGAGAGGCACATGTGCCCTTCTTCTCCATCTCTGGTTCGGAATTTGTGGAGATGTTTGTCGGCATGGGTGCTGCCAAGGTGAGAGATTTGTTTAAGCAAGCGAATGAAAAGGCACCTTGTATTGTGTTTATCGACGAGATTGATACCATCGGTAAAAAACGTGATGGAAGCGGCATGACAGGAAACGACGAGAGAGAGCAGACCCTAAATCAGCTCTTGACGGAGATGGACGGTTTTGACGGCAGAAAGGGCGTTGTGATTTTGGCGGCGACCAACCGTCCGGAATCCTTGGATCAGGCTCTTTTGCGTCCGGGACGTTTTGACAGAAGGATTCCGGTGGAATTGCCAGATTTGCGGGGACGTGAGGCGATTCTTAGAGTGCACGGAAAGGCCGTAAAGCTGGAAGATAAGGTGGATTTCAATGCGATTGCCCGTGCAACCAGCGGAGCGAGTGGTGCGGAGTTGGCAAACATTGTCAATGAGGCAGCTCTTCGGGCGGTGCGGATGGGAAGAAAGATTGTTTCCCAGCAGGATTTGGAGGAGAGTGTGGAGGTCGTGATCGCCGGTTACCAGAGAAAGGGAGCCGTGATTCCGGAGAAGGAAAAGAGAATAGTGGCCTACCACGAGATTGGCCATGCCTTGGTTGCGGCGAGCCAGAGTCACTCGGCTCCGGTGCATAAGATTACGATCATTCCTCGTACTTCTGGTGCCTTGGGTTATACCATGCAGGTGGAAGCGGGAGAGAAATTTTTGATGAGCAAGGAAGAGGCTCTGGATAAGATTGCCACTCTGACCGGAGGTCGTGCCGCTGAGGAGTTTATTTTCCATTCCATCACCACAGGGGCTTCCAATGACATTGAGCAGGCGACCAAGCTGGCAAGAGCTATGATCACCCGCTACGGTATGAGCGAGCAGTTTGGTATGGTGGCTTTGGAGACTGTGACCAACCAATATTTGGGCGGCGATGCCTCCCTTGCCTGCTCTCCGGAGACGGCGAGAATCATAGATGAGGAAGTGGTGCGTATCGTGAAGGAACAGTACCAGAAGGCTCTGCAGATTTTGAAAGACAATGCCGCAAAATTAAACGAACTCTCCGAGTACCTGTTGGAGAAGGAGACCATTACCGGAGAAGAATTTATGGAGATTTATACCAGAAAGAACCCGACAGCGGATACCAAAGAGACCGAGGGGGAAAGCTAAAAGGGAAGGGCATTTGAAGTAGAGGCTAAGAGCAAACGGTTAAGACATGCTTACAATAAGCCTTCTGTGCAAGGAGAAGCTGCACAGAAGGCTGTATTTTATTTTATAGGCCGCGTAATATGCACAGCTCGCAGAGGAAAAGTGGTCGCTTTGCAGTCTGTTCGCACGCGGAATAAGAGATGAGCTGTGAAAAGGTTGCTACGCGGGAGTGTGCGAAGCATACGTTTGTTATGGCATTTTCAGAGAGATGTCAACAATCCACTGACACAATTCCTCATAGGATTTGCCGATGGCCTGTGCCTCCTGCGGCATCAGGGAGGTGGGGGTCATACCTGGCAGGGTGTTGGCTTCCAGACAGTAGATAGCACCATTTTGATCCATCATAAAGTCCATTCTTGCGTATTTTTTCAGGCGGAGGGCTGCAAATACCTGCTCGGCAATGTGCTGCATCTCCTCGGATTTCTCTTGAGAAAGCTGGGCGGGACAGGTTTCCACGGTGCTTCCGGCCTGATATTTGTTTTTGTAGTCGTAAAAACCAGAGAGAGGGGCAATCTCGATGATGGGAAGAGCTTTGCCTTCGATGACTCCGACGGAGAATTCTCTTCCTTCGATAAACTGTTCAACGATGACCTTGTTATCTAGCTTTTCAGCCTCAGACAGGGCATTTTGATAGTCTTCCTCGCTGCGAACGATGTAGACTCCGACGCTGGAACCGCCGCTGCACACCTTCACAACCGCTGGAAAGGGAACACTTTGGGGTCTCTGTTTTTTTAAGTCCTCAATGGGAGCACAGATACCGCTGGGAGTCGGAATGTGATGAAGGGCGAAGATATCTTTGGCCAAACCCTTATCCATAGAGAGGGCGGAGCTGAGGTAGTCGGTGCCAGTGTAGCGAATGCCTAGGAGGTCAAAGGCTGCCTGAAGCTTTCCGTTCTCGCCATCCTCGCCGTGCAGGGCAAGGAAAACGATGTCCGCCTGCTGGCAGATAGAGATGACATTGGGGCCGAAAAAGCTCTTTCCCCCATCTTTTCGGAGGGCTTTTACTGCCGGAATATTGGGAGCGGTGTGAGAGATGGAGGAGATGCCCTCCGCCCAGTTTTTCTCCTTGTCAAAAATATGCTCGCTGTCTCCCTCATAGCCCAGATAGACATCCAAGAGCAGAGTCTTGTGACCGAGGGATTTTAAGGCGTGGTAAATTTTGGTTCCAGAACTGAGAGAAACATCTCTCTCTGTGCTGATACCGCCTGCTAACACAACAATTTTCATTTTCATTTCTCCATTTCAAATCGGTTAATGATATTGATAATACCCAAGCTTTTCGTTCCAATAGGAGCTGCTACGTAAACTTGCATCGGATGTATCATCGCTTTATTTTAGCACTTCTTAGTACAAAAGTCATTTGTTTTTGTGCAGATTGGAAATTTTAGAGAAAAGCGAACAAACGTTTGCAAAATACGGCACTTTATGTTAAAATAGAAAACACACGATGGCAGGAAGGGGAGGCTGTCGGAAGGAGGTTTTGGAAGGAAGTATGACGATGGCAAAACAGTATATTAAAATTCGTGGTGCGAATGAACATAATTTAAAGCATATTGACTTAGATATTCCCAGAAATGAGTTGGTGGTGCTGACGGGATTGAGCGGTTCGGGGAAGTCCTCTCTGGCCTTTGACACAATTTATGCAGAGGGGCAGAGACGATACATGGAGTCTTTGTCTTCCTATGCGAGACAGTTTTTGGGGCAGATGGAAAAGCCCGATGTGGAGAGCATAGAGGGGCTGTCTCCGGCCATCTCCATTGACCAAAAGTCCACGAATCGCAATCCTCGTTCTACGGTGGGTACGGTGACGGAGATTTATGATTATATGCGTCTGCTGTATGCGAGAATCGGGATTCCGCACTGCCCCAAGTGCGGCAGGGAGATTCGCAGGCAGACTGTGGACCAGATGGTGGATCAACTGATGGAGCTGCCAGAGCGGACGAGACTGCAGCTGTTGGCTCCGGTTGTGCGAGGCAGAAAGGGCGAGCATGTCAAGATTTTGGAGAGTGCGAGAAAGAGTGGTTATGTCCGTGTGCGCATAGATGGAAATCTCTACGAGCTTTCCGAGGAGATTCGCTTGAATAAGAACAATAAGCATAACATCGAGATTGTGGTGGACCGTCTGGTGGTGCGTGAAGGAATCGAGAAGCGGTTGACGGACTCGATTGAGACCGTTTTAAAGTTAGCGGATGGCATTATGAGTGTGGACATCGGGGATGGGAAGGAGCTGCATTTTAGTCAGAGTTTTGCTTGTCCGGATTGCAACATCAGCATCGAGGAGGTGGAGCCGAGAAGCTTTTCCTTTAACAATCCCTTTGGGGCTTGTCCAGAGTGTTTTGGCTTGGGATATAAGATGGAATTTGATGTGGACTTGATGATTCCGGACAAGAGTTTGAGCATTGCCGAGGGAGCGATCGTGGTGCTGGGATGGCAGTCCTGTGTGGATAAGGGCAGCTTTACCAGAGCTATCTTGGAGGCTTTGGCGAAAGAATATCACTTTCGTCTGGACACGCCCTTTCAGGACTATCCGCCGCAGATTCAGGATATCCTGATTTATGGCACGAAGGGCAGGCAAGTGAAGGTATATTATAAAGGACAGAGAGGAGAGGGCATCTACGATGTCGCCTTTGAGGGCTTGATTGAGAATGTGAATCGGCGTTACAAAGAGACTTTTTCGGAGCATTCTAAGGCGGAGTACGAGAGCTATATGCGGATCACGCCCTGTCCTCTCTGTAAGGGGCAGCGTCTCAAACAGAGTTCTCTGGCGGTGACGGTGGGAGAGAAAAATATCTTTGAGGCGACCAACCTCTCGATTTTAAAATTTCAGGAGTTCTTGGAGGAACTGAAGTTGACAGCGACACAGGAGATGATAGGAGAGCAGATTTTGAAGGAAATCAAGGCTAGGATTCGTTTTCTTATCAATGTGGGCTTGGATTATCTCTCCCTGTCGAGGGCAACCGGCACCCTCTCTGGCGGTGAGGCACAGCGCATTCGCTTGGCGACCCAGATAGGCTCTGGTCTGGTGGGAGTGGCCTATATCTTGGATGAGCCTAGCATCGGTCTGCACCAGAGGGACAACGACAAGCTCTTAGGAACGCTATTTCATCTGCGGGATTTGGGCAATACGGTGTTGGTGGTGGAGCACGATGAGGACACGATGCGGGCGGCCGATTGTATTGTGGACATTGGCCCCGGAGCTGGAGAGCATGGCGGTGAGGTCGTAGCGATAGGAACAGCGGAGGAGATTATGGCCTGTGAGAACTCGGTGACGGGAGCGTATTTGAGCGGCCGCATCCAGATTCCTGTGCCGAGGGAGAGGAGACAGCCGAGCGGTTGGCTGACTGTGCGGGGAGCCGCAGAGAACAACCTCAAGCACATTGATGTCCGCTTTCCTTTGGGAGTGATGACCTGTGTGACTGGTGTTTCTGGTTCTGGAAAGAGCTCTCTGGTGAATGAGATTCTGTATAAGGCATTGGCAAAAAAGCTGAATCGTGCGAGAACGATAGCGGGAAGGCACGATGCCATAGAGGGAGTGGAGCAGTTAGACAAAATCATTGCGATTGACCAATCTCCGATAGGAAGAACGCCCCGCTCGAATCCGGCGACCTACACCGGCGTGTTTGACATGATTCGAGACCTGTTTGCTTCGACCTCGGATGCCAAGCAGAAGGGCTATTCCAAGGGGCGTTTTAGTTTTAATGTCAAAGGAGGCCGTTGTGAGGCCTGCAGCGGAGATGGTATTTTAAAGATAGAGATGCACTTTCTGCCGGATGTCTATGTGCCCTGTGAGGTTTGCCAAGGGAAGCGTTACAATCGGGAAACTTTGGAGGTGAAGTACAAAGGAAAGAGTATCTATGATGTTTTGAATATGACGGTGGAGGAGGCAGTGAGCTTTTTTGAGAACGTTCCGGCAATTGCCAAAAAGATTGCGACGCTGCGGGATGTTGGTCTGTCCTACATTCGGCTGGGGCAGCCATCCACCGAGCTTTCCGGTGGAGAGGCTCAGAGAATCAAGCTGGCAGCAGAGCTTTCCCGAAGAAGCACTGGAAAGACCATCTATATTTTGGATGAACCGACGACGGGATTGCACTTTGCGGATGTGCATAAGCTGGTGGAGATTTTACGGCGTTTGACCGAAGGGGGCAATACCGTGGTGGTGATTGAACATAATTTAGACGTAATTAAGACGGCGGACTACCTGATTGACATCGGGCCGGAGGGAGGAGATAAGGGCGGAACCGTGATTGCAAAGGGAACGCCCGAGGAAGTTGCTAACAATCCGCTTTCGTACACCGGCATGTATGTGAAAAAATATCTGCAAAGCTAGAAATGAGAAAGGCATGAGCAGCTAGAAAGGGTAAAAAGGCAGAGGTGTATCTTTGGGGGTCTGCCAAAAAAGGAGATACCATGCAAAAAAAGATTACAATGGCAGATATTGCAAAACTGTCAGGGGTGGGAAAGAGTACCATCTCAAGGTATTTTAATGGGGGTTATGTAAAGCAGGAGACGAGGGAACGCATTCAGAGAGTGATAGGGGAGTACGATTATGAGCCGAATGCCTTTGCCCGTCTCAATGCCAAGGCAAGCAATGTGATAGGGGTGGTGGTTCCGACTCTGAATTCCAAGATTGCCGGTCGGGTGACAACGAGCATCGACCGCTATCTTCGGAGTCGGGATTACACCACTCTGATTAAAAATTCCGACCACGATGTGGAATTGGAGATTTTAAATATGAAGAGGCTGATGGGGATGAAGGTGGACGGAATTTTGCTCAGTGCCATCTCCATCACGCAGGAGCACAGGGAATTGATTCAGCAGGCGGAGATTCCGATTGTGGTGTTGGCTCAGGAGTATGAGGACGGCATTTCCGTGGTAGACGATGACTATAGAGCTGGTCTGCTCATGGGAGAGTATGTCGGCAAACAGGGCTTCGAGCGGGTGGCCTACATCGGAGCGATGGAGTGGGACAGGGCCGTTGGCGTGGAGAGAAAGCAGGGAGTGCTGGAGGGGCTGTCTCGCTGTCAAATTGCCGATCCAGTGGTGATTCACACAGGCTTTAGCTTTGAGGAGGGGTATGCGGCGGCAAAGCAGCTCTATGAGAGCGGAATGCCGGAGGCGGTGATCTGTGCCACGGACCGTCTTGCCTACGGGCTGTATCAGTTTCTGGGGGAGAAAGGGCTGCAGGTGCCGGAGGATGTCTCGGTGGCGGGTTTTGGAGGCTATCAGGAGAGTTCCCTGTTGAGACCGCCGCTCACGACCCTAAAATTTGACTCCTATGGCTTGGGCTATCTGGGAGCAGAGACCTTGCTGAAGATGATCAAAGGGGAACCGGTTCCCAAAAAGCAGGTGGTGGATTTCTCCTTCCTTCTGGGAGAGAGCGTGAGAGGGAAACGAACCTGATTGGCTTGCGACAAATCACCATTATGCATGAAAATAGATAAGATGGGCAAGGGAAAAATGGTAAAAAATGAGCATTGGTCAAGTTGCATAAAAAAATACTCAAAAATTTGTTAGCTATTTTGCGGAAGTGTTGGCTCAAAAACCTTGAATTTTTGTCGAAAATATATTATTATTTCGATATGGAACCGATACCATATTAAAGCAGACCGGATGCTGGGAGGAGGTTTGGCCGCTTTCGACTGGTCTTCGTTTTGCGAGAGGGAAGATGGTAGGATGGAAAAAGAGGAAGGAGAAGTAAAATGGATTATGCAAGAATAGCCAGTGAAGTGATTGAGTATGTTGGCGGAAAAGGCAACATCAAATCGGTGGTGCATTGTGCGACCAGATTACGTTTTCAGTTGAAAAACAACGATCTGCGAAACGAAGAGGCACTCAGCGATGTGGAAGGCGTGAAAGGTGTTTTCCTCACCCAGTCACAGTTTCAGATTATTTTTGGTTCGGGTTTGGTAAATCTGATTTGCGACGAGGTGCAAAAGCAGCTCGGTACGCTTGAGGAGACGGCACCGGCCGAGGAGGAAAAGAAGGGCAATCCTTTGCAGCGTTTTGTCAAGCTTTTGAGCGATATTTTTGTTCCCATTATTCCTGCGATTGTAGCAGGAGGTCTCTTGATGGGTCTGAATAACATTCTGACCTCGGGACTGATTGATGGAAAGTCCCTGATTGAATTGTATCCGCAGTGGGCTGGTCTGGCATCTGCGATTAATACCTTTGCGAATGCACCATTTACTTTCCTGCCAGTCTTGATTGGATTTAGTGCGACGAAGAAATTTGGTGGAAATGCCTACTTAGGTGCAGCAATGGGTATGATTATGGTGCATCCCGATTTGCTCAATGCTTATTCCATCGGTGTGGCAGAACCGCCATACTGGAATATCTTTGGTTTCGAGATTGCAGCCATTGGATATCAGGGAACGGTGCTTCCGGTGCTTGTGGTAGCTTGGATTCTGGCTACGATTGAGAAGAGACTGCACAAGGTAACACCGACTTGGTTGGACAATCTGACCACTCCATTGATTTCTATTATGGTAACTTCTTTCCTGACCTTCATCGCAGTGGGACCGCTGATGCGTGAAGTGGGAAATATGCTGGCAGCAGGCATCACTTGGATGTACAACACTCTGGGCTTTGTGGGAGGTGCTGTTTTCGGACTTCTGTATGCACCTTTGACTTTGACGGGTATGCACCACAGCTTGATTGCAGTTGAGACTCAGCTGATTGCAGACAGTGCCAATACAGGTGGAAGCTTCATTTTCTCCACCGCAAGTATGAACAACGTAGCACAGGGTGCAGCCGTTTTGGCTGTGCTTTGGTTGACAAAAGATGAGAAAATCAAATCCATCTGCTCGGCATCCGGTGTTTCCGCTCTTTTGGGAATCACAGAGCCAGCTATGTTTGGTGTAACTTTAAAATTAAAATACCCATTCTATGCAGCTATCATCGGTTCCGGTGTGGGAAGTGCATACTTAGCTGCGACTAAGACTTTGGCACAGGCATTGGGAGCTGCTGGACTTCCAGGCTTCATCTCTATGAAACCGACTCACTATGCACAGTTTGCTATAGGTTTGGTGCTTTCCATGGGCGTTTCCTTCCTTTTGACTGCGATCTTCTGGAAACACTTTGGTATGGGAGAGGCTGAGGCAAAGGCGGCACAGAAGAAGAGTGCAGCGACAAACAAGATACCCGCAAGTGAGGCAGCTCCTGTGGAGACATCCGCATCCGCAGCAAGCACAAAAGAACTGGATTTTGTATCTCCGGTGAGAGGGAAGGTCATGCCCATCACAGAGTCTGAGGATGGTGCATTTGCAAGCAAGGCTATGGGAGATGGAATCGCAATCAATCCAGCAGAGGGGATGGTATACGCACCGTGTGACGGTACGATTTCGCTCTTGTTCCCAACCAACCACGCTGTGGCCATCACCACAGAGGACGGCACTTCTGTTTTGATTCATATTGGCATTGATACGGTGAAGTTAGAAGGAAAGGGCTTTGAGACCTTTGTTGCACAGGGAGATACCGTAAAGAAGGGACAGAAGATGATTTCCTTTGATATTGACCTGATTCAAAAACAGGGAGCCAGTGCACAGACTATGATGATGTTTCCGGAGTCTCCGAATGCGAAGATTCAGGTATATGGAAACGAGAAAGGCAATGAGCATACCAAGGCTCTCACTCTGAGAATCGAATAAAAAGGCTGCCTTTTGGTATGGTGGCGAGACGGGGAAAGCCAAAGGAAAACGGAGGAATGGACATCGTGAAAAAATACGAAAAGGTCTTTCAAAAGCAGTATCAGGACTGGTATCGGGAAAATGAAGCTTATCGGGAGCAGGTGAGCCGAGATAAAAATCGGTTGCAGTATCATCTGATGCCGGAGACTGGATGGCTGAATGACCCGAATGGGCTGTGCCAGTTTCATGGATGGTATCATATCTACTATCAGTTTACGCCCTTTGAACCAACTGGAGAGCTGAAGCTGTGGGGACATTACACAACGAGGGATTTTGTGAATTATCGGCAAGAAGAGCCGGTGCTGTTCCCAGATGAGGATTTTGATGCACATGGAGTTTACTCAGGTTCTGCTTGGGTGGAAGACGATAGCATTCACTATTTTTACACAGGAAACGTGAAATATTTTGACCGACCGGATTACGATTATATTATGACAGGGCGGGGCAGCAATGTGGTGCATGTGAGCAGCAAGGATGGCTATCATATGTCTAAGAAAGAGTGTCTGCTGCGCAATGAGGATTATCCGGCAGATATGAGTGCCCATATCCGTGACCCTAAGCTCATTCGATGGGGGAAGTATTATGATATGATTCTGGGGGCAAGAAATGACAAAGGAGAGGGCTTGGTGCTGGTCTATCGCTCCGAAGATTTGAAGCATTGGCAGTATCACAGCCGAATCCAAACCACAAAGCCATTTGGTTATATGTGGGAATGCCCCGATCTCTTTGTGTTAGATGGACAGCTGCTTTTGATTTGCTGCCCGCAAGGTGTGGAGCAGAAGGGTGTGGATTTTGCAAATGTGCACCAGTGTACGGTTATGAAGCTTTCCTACGATGCGACGAAGGATCTTTATGAAGTGGAAGAGAAGGACGGAGAGGCGGACATCCACATGTTAGACAGAGGTTGTGATTTTTATGCCCCTCAGACCTTTTTGGATGAGAAAAAACGTAGGATTTTGATTGGTTGGATGGGAATCCCCGATGCCACTTACACAAATCCTACGGTGGAGGCCGGTTGGCAGCACGCACTGACTTTGCCGAGAGAACTGTCTTTTGATGGGGAGAGGCTGCATCAGACTCCCTTGAAGGAGCTGGAGGCACTTCGCAGGGAAGAGACAAGTTACACCTTGTCCGAGCTTTCTAAGGCTGAGAGAAGCGATTTGGTGTACGAGGCAGAAATGACCTTTTCTTTCTGTGAACAGATGACGCTGACTTTGCGAAAAGGAGTGACTTTGCACTATCAAAACCACTTGTTGACGCTGGACTTAGGGGAGCATGGCAGCGGACGAGGGGAGAGAAGTGTGCAGCTGACTCAGTTGGAAAATCTTCGGATTTACTCCGATAGCTCCTCTTTGGAGATTTTTGTCAACGACGGAGTGGAAGTGTTTACCACCCGCGTGTATGGTCTGGAGGGAGAGATTCGACTGGAAGGAGCCTGTGAGGGCAGTGGAAAGTTGTATTCCTTGAGAGGCTTTGAGATTGTGAAAGCGGAAGCAAAAGAAAGCGAAATGCAAAGAGAGAATTAAAAAGAAAAAACAAAAAGCCAAATTCTGAGTGGAAAAAGAGAATTTGGCTTTTTGTTTTGTTGCTTTGCTGGTTTGGACAAGGCTTATAAGAGTCGATTGTCGCTTGCAGCCTTATAATAGAGAGCCAGAGGGAGGAAGGACTGGGCAAAGTTCTTGGTTCCGTCTCCCTGATTGATAATGGCATCCCCGATGTGCTTTTTGCCGGAGACAAAGCTCTTGCCACCAGATTTTAGGGCATTTTGGAAGGTGACAAGTCCTGTCTTCAAGTAATCCACATTTCCGGTCAGCTCATAGGCATTTTGGAGGGCTTCCAAAATCAGAGTGTTGGTGCCGGTGCGGGAAAGGCTGGGCAGCTCTTTGTAGTAGAAGGTGCCATCGTCTAACATACAGTTCTCAACCATATCGTCAACCGCATCCACTATCATGTCCTTGATGTGTTGATTGGGGCGAATGCGATAGTAACGCATCAAGCTTCCCACAGCAATGGAAATCATGAATACCACATGGATGGCGACATTGTCCAGATACGGGGAGAGCCATTGGCCGTATTCTTCCTTCCACTCGGTGAAATGTCCCACAATCCAATCGCATTTTTGCAGCCATTTCTCATCGCCGGTTTCTTTGTAGAGGGCAACCAAGGTACGCAAAGCCCATCCCGTTTCTCTGGCGTTGATGCCACCCTTTTGGTGGAACATGGGAGTGTCCAGAAGGCGAAGGACGTTCTCTCCTATGCCAAGAGCGGTCTCCAAGGCTCTGGGATTGCCGGTGAAATGCCAAGTATCCAAAAGACCTTCCACCCACTCATGGCTGCAGTACATATGTCCGTTTTTGCAGTGCCGGTTGGTATGTTCCCACTGTCCGCCAAGAAGGAGAGGGTCTTTGCTGTAGTGGCAAACGTCTACGTCCATCCAATGGTCAGCGGCCACCAGTCCGTAATCCAAGAAGCGGCGGATACCGGTGCGTGCGTACAGAAGGTAGCAGGCATGGGGATAATCGTACTCATTGTTGGTCCAAACGGGTTCGTTGCCGCCCCGTCCCTGCATGGTATAGCCGGGGTCTGGAGAGTCTCCCCAGTTCATCATGCCGTAGCAGCGGGAGTGACCATCCGCACGAAGGGAGAGAACCTTCTCAAAATTAGGGTCTTTTTGGGAAGGGAAGACATCCTCAAAGACTTCTGCTTGATGGAAGATTTCTGGGGCAAGGTGGCAGCGGTCTGGCATCTGATAGATGGTACTGCGGTTGTTGAGACTTGCCAGTTCCTCATCGGGAGCGTGGAAGTGCAGAAGAACGCGTTGGCAGCGAGCCATGCCAGATTCCATAGAAACCTTGTCCTCGCACTGAGGTACCAGAGAGATACAAAGTCCCTTGGAGGATGCCTCCACGGCCTTGGGATAGTTTTGTTGTCCCTGAAATACGGTGGCACAGAGGCCTTCTGTCTGTGTGCTGCGGTCACAGAAGAGAGTGCCATAGAATACTTCTGCGAAGTGCTCATTTGCCTCATACAAAAGAAGCTGGGAGTCAATCAGCTGGCTCATGCTTTCCCCGCAATCGCTGGTGTGAAATTGGGTTTGATAATTCGAGTGAGCGGCACAGGTGCGGACAGGAGCAGGCAGTGTCTGGGAATCGCAAGTATCTGTGAGGCTCCATGTGAGGGAAGCGATGTGCAGTTCGTCCTCCGTGGTATTCATCAGACGGTATTCCATCTCCAACCAAGGCTTTCCCGCATAAGCAGTCAGACGAAGTTGAGCACGAAGCTCCTTTTGGAGGGAAGAAAGAGTCGTCTGCGGACGAAGAAGAGCCTCTGCCTCTAAAATGGTGAGCAAAGGGCCATGCTCCAAAACCTTCCAAGAGAGAAGTTCCGTATCGTAACGAAGAGGAGCTTCTGGGGAGCTTGTCTCTTCCATCAAAAGCGGAAGGGGAAAGTGGTAGGAGGAGTAGTCGCAGTCAGACAGAGTTTGCTTTACGTCCCAGAGCAGCTGAGAGGAATGGGCAGCTACCGTGAAACGTAGGGCACCTGTGGAAACGGTCAGGGCTTCTTTGCCGGAAAGGGAAGAGGGCAGAAGTTGATTGGTCGCTGTCGGTACTTCGGTGGCAGCACTTTTTTCTTCTGGGAGAAGGAGAAAGCAGTCACAAGCCTTATTGGAAGGCAAATCTGCCAGAAAACGAAGGTGAAGCCAGCGAATGGAGCCATCTTCCCAGCGGGAAGTAACTTGATACTGAGAGGGATAACACGTATCGTTTTGGATTACTTTCAGACCGTCAGCCGAAAAGAGTTTGCCTTTGGGAAAGGGAATGGCAGTCTGACAGTGTTCTTTTAAGCGTTCGCCACTGTAAAGTTTGTCAAAATGAAGCTGAATCATGGTAGTAATCTCCTTTTTCTTGATTTTCCCGCCTAAAATGAGAGGGCGTGTCATAGCCTTATGATACAACAAAAAAGCCATAAAATATAGAAATTTTATGACTTTTTTGAAAGTAAGTACAGAAAAATTGCTCTACTAAGCCTCGGATTAGAAGCAGTCTGCGATGTTGGTACAGTGGTCTCCGATTCTTTCCAAACCAATCAATAGGTCCACGAAAATAAGACCAGTTTCGATGGAACAATCTTTATGAGACATGCGCTCAATGTGTTTTTCCCTATATTTCTCCTGTTTGTCATCAATGGAATCCTCCAATTGGTTGATCCGCGGCAGATTATCCTCTTTTCCGGTGCTAAACATCTCTAGGGATTTGTTATAAATCTCCAACACGTCCTTGAAAATATCTTGGATTTCATTATAGGCCTCCTGAGAGAAGGAAATGTGATTGGCTTTCTTGCGTTCTGCCAATTCTGCGATGTTCATGGCGTGGTCTCCGATACGCTCAATGTCAATGACCACATGGAAGAGGCTGCCAATTCTCTCCGCATCTGAAAGGGGCAGCTGCATTTTGTTGACGGTGACCAAATATTGGGTAATTTCATTGCTGAGGTAGTCGATATAATCTTCCTGCTCTTTGACGGTGTCAATGTTTTCAAACTTATTGTCCAAAAGCGCTTCCATGGAGAGCTGAAGGTTGCTGCGCACGATATCGGCGGTACGTTCAATTTCCTGCATGGAGTCAATCAGAGCGGTAGCCTCCTGAAACTTCTTGTTTTTCCCGATATACAGCAGTTTTTTGGTTTCCGGTTTTTCCTCATCCGAAGGAAGGTTCGGAATCACATGGCGGGAAAAGGCAATCAAAAGGTCAGAGCAGGGCAGTAAAATGAGGGCCTGAAACATTTTAAAGAAGGTATCTGCGTTTGCCACGAAACGTTTTGCATTTCCGTTGCCGCTGATGGTGGAAATGGCATGAATCACGGGTTCCTTGGCAAACACTAAAATAAGGGAAATGACAATCATTCCAATGACGTTGAACATAACATGGATGAAGGCCACTCGTTTGGATTCACGGTTGGAATTTAAACTAGCCAACACGGCGGGGGCACAGGAACCGATATTGGCACCTAAAATAAAGTAGAGGCAACTGGAAAGTCCTACCAAACCGGAGTCTGCAAGAAGAAGGAGCACACTGATGGTAACGGAGGAGCTTTGCAGAAGCAAAGTGACCAGCAGGCCTATGATACCAGCAACAGCCGAGTGGTTCAAAATAGCAAACACATGCATGATGGAAGGATAATACTGGAGGCTTCCGAGACTGTCTGTCATCATATTGATGCCAAGAAAGAGGGAACCAAAGCCAAATACAATATAGGCGATCTTTTCCAGAATGGGTCGTTTGCTAAAGGAAATAATAGCGGCACCGATGAAAATAATAAAAGGTGCAATTGCGGTCAGTTTTAAGGAAACCAACTGCGAGGTGATGGTCGTACCGATGTTTGCACCAAAGGTAATTCCGATGGATTGTTCCAGTGTCATCAGTCCGGCATTGGCAAGACTGACCTCCATGACGGTCGTGGCACCAGAGGATTGAATGATTGCAGTGAATAAGGCTCCAAACAGCAGTGCACCAAACTTGTTTTTGGTGACAGAACCCAAAATATCTCGGAGTCTTTCACCGGCTGCCTTCTGCAGACTGTCACTCATTGCCTTCATACCGAACAGAAAGAGAGCGAGTCCACTGATCAATTCTGTTAAGATTGCGTACATAATAACGTTCTCCTTTGCATGATTCTCATACCGATAAAATGTGTTGTGGTGTTCGTGGTACACACACAAGTTTCCTTATTTAGATTATACCAAGAAGTGCTTTTTGTAAAGAGAATTCAAAATTTTTGTAAAAAGAAAGCGAATTTTTGGTAAAAGAAAAGGGAGCTTTTACAAAGAAAATTTGTATGTTTGGGAGAATACAGTCAAAAATGGCAGGATATTGGCAAAGAGTCATGGAAAATTTGTAGAATCTTGGCAGGATTTTCGGTTATTTTTTTGCGTAAAAACCACTTGTCACGTTGGGCTTTGTATCCTATAATGAATTCTACAAAATGCGAGTAGGAGGTTTCCAGATGAACAGGGAAATGATTGTGGTATTGGATTTTGGCGGACAGTATAATCAGCTGATTGCCAGAAGAATCAGAGAGTGCAATGTGTACTGTGAGGTGCATCCATATTCCATGGGACTTGAAAAATTGAAAGAAATGAATCCAAAGGGAATTATTTTTACTGGCGGACCCAATAGTGTATATGGTGAGGATGCTCCACGCTGTCCAAAAGAAATATTCGATCTGGGAATTCCGATTTTGGGGATTTGTTATGGTTCTCAGCTCATGGCTTATCTGTTAGGAGGCAGTGTGGCCACCGCTCCGGTGAGTGAGTACGGACATACGGAGGTGGAGGTAGACACCAATTCTGTGTTGTTTGGAACCGTCTCCCCCAAGACTGTGTGCTGGATGAGTCATACCGATTATATTGAGAGAATTCCGGAAGGATTTCACATAACAGCACATACACCGGTTTGTCCGGTGGCAGCCATGGAATGTGCAGAGAAAAAGTTATATGCGGTGCAGTTCCATCCAGAGGTAATGCATACCAAAGAGGGAATGAAGATGCTCTCCAACTTTGTATATGAGGTGTGCGGCTGTGCGGGAGATTGGAAGATGGACTCTTTTGTGGAGACAACCATTCGGAGTCTGCGTGCTAAAATCGGCGACGGAAAGGTGCTTTGTGCCTTGTCTGGGGGTGTGGATTCCTCCGTGGCTGCGGTTCTTCTCTCCAAGGCAGTTGGAAAGCAGCTCACCTGTGTGTTTGTGGATCATGGCTTGCTTCGCAAGAATGAGGGAGACGAGGTTGAGGCGGTATTTGGGCCAAATGGTGCTTATGACTTAAACTTTATCCGAGTGAATGCCCAGCAGAGATTTTATGATAAATTAGCTGGACAGACCGACCCAGAGACCAAGAGAAAGATCATTGGAGAAGAGTTCATCCGTGTCTTTGAGGAAGAGGCAAAGAAGATAGGAGCTGTCGATTTCTTGGTGCAGGGAACCATTTATCCAGATGTTATTGAATCTGGTCTTGGAAAGTCCGCTGTCATTAAGTCTCATCATAACGTAGGAGGACTTCCTGACTATGTGGATTTCAAGGAGATTGTGGAGCCGCTGCGTCTCTTATTTAAAGATGAAGTAAGAAAAGCTGGATTGGAGTTGGGCATTCCAGAATATCTGGTATTCCGTCAGCCATTCCCAGGACCGGGACTTGGAGTGCGAATCATCGGAGAAGTCACCGAAGAGAAGGTTCGCATTGTACAGGATGCAGATGCCATCTATCGTGAGGAGATTGCCAAAGCTGGTTGGGACAAGAAGTTGGGACAGTATTTTGCAGCCATCACCAACATGCGTTCTGTGGGATGCATGGGCGATGGAAGAACGTATGATTATGCCATTGCATTGCGTGCGGTGTTGACTTCTGACTTTATGACAGCAGAGTCCGCAGAGCTGCCATGGGAGGTGCTTGGTAAAGTCACAACAAGAATCGTGAATGAGGTAAAAGGTGTGAACCGTGTACTCTACGATTGCACAGGGAAGCCACCGGCAACGATAGAGTTTGAATAAATCGTGTTTAGCATCAGTGGACAGGGGAACATACGCCTCAAAGTGGGATAATCTGGCCATTTTCTGCGTTATCCTCAGTCGGCGTACGTCCAGTACGCCTCCATCGTCTGCCTTCAAAATGACCAGATTCTCTCCGCTTGAGGTCACAGAGTCAGGTAGGGATGAATTTTGTGCCCTGCAAGGCACTTGAACGATGCGTACTGGATGTACGCAGAGTGCAAAGCAACACAGCAGGACGCAAAATTTACCCTATCCTGACCGATATGTGGTATATAAATGGTCGGGTTGAAAGTTTACCGCTGACCGATATGCGGTATATAAATGGTTGGGTTGAAAGTCACGCCAACGCAGCCAGACGTTATGGCAATATTTGAGAAGCTGAGGGAGTGCAGATAGGTTCTCTTTATAATTAATCAGCCAGTTCAAATTATCTGCCGAGGAATTCGAGTGATAAAATAACCTTTAGAAAACCTTGCTGATTTTCAAGCACTTTAAGCTGAAAGTTAGCAAGGTTTTTTGCACTAAAAATTATCCTGATTAGAGTTTCAAATGCTGTTAGACAAAAATGTACTTGCAAATAGTAAGAAGAGGTGTTAAAATATCTCTTTCTTTAAAATCTTAATTTGTGGGAGATGATAATTATGTAGTGGAATGAGCTATTGTCAGAAAAACATTTTCATATA
>JAUNGR010000001.1:0-27359 GCA_030524485.1 bacterium
GCGCCCTTTCGGACAAACGGTTTTCAAGACCGCCTCGTTATGACCGCTTCGATATCTCTCCAAACGTGCTGAACTAGTATATCATTCCAAGTTCTGTTTGTCAAGACTTTTTTTATTTTTCTTTTTTGCTTTTTCTCGGCGTTTTTTGTGTCATCTCAAAGCTCAATCAGTTTACCACGTATCATTTCACTTGTCAACACTTTTTTTCATATTTTTTCCGATTTTTGTATATCGTACTTTCTATCCCTTTCCTTAGCATCCGTGGACAGAGCCTTCCAAAGAGCAGCAGCAATCGTCATATCCTCCGGTGTCGTCACCTTCATATTGGAATAATCTCCTTCTATGATTTTGACCCTTTTTTGTAGCATTTTTTCTGCTACCATGGCATCGTCTGTAATCCCCTGCTGCATTTGCTCATCGCCCATCAACAGGTCATAGGCTTTTCGTATCAGCTCATAGGAAAAGGCCTGTGGAGTCTGAATCTGCCAAAGATAACGTCTGTCTGGAGTCTCAAGTGCCACATTTTCTCCATCCACCCGCTTAATGGTGTCCTTCACCGGCATTCCCAACACACAAGCTTGATACTTTCTTGCTCCCTCAATCGCATCCTGAATATTTTTAAGGCTGACAAAGGGTCGTGCTCCATCGTGAATCAGAACAATCTCACATCTCGAAATCGCCCTAAGCCCCTCATAGACCGAATGGTACCTCTCACTTCCGCCCTCCACGATGGCTTTTATCTTATGAAAGCCAAACTTCTCTGCGATTTCCGTCTGGCAGTAGGGAATTTCCCCCTTCCCCACCACCAAAACAATCTCCTCCACTGCACTGTCTTCAAATGCTTTCAGACAGTAGTAAAGAATGGGTTTTCCCTCCAATAATAAATATTGTTTGTGTATGCGGCTTCCCATCCGCTTTCCCTGCCCTGCGGCAAGAACCACTGCACTTACCTTTCCCATCGTCCTTTTATCTCTCTCCCAATTTTAAATTTGGAACCGCATTCAAATCCCAGCCATGTCTGCTTCCATTTATGTACTCATAATAAGCTGCCGTTCCTATCATTACAGCATTGTCGGTGCAATAAATCGGTGAGGGATAATAAAATTGAATGCCCTCTTTTTCGCAGGCCTGTTTCATCCCCTCACGCAAAGCCGAATTGCAGGCCACTCCACCAGCAATGGCTAACTTTGAATACCCCAGCTCTTTGGCGGCAAGCACACTGCGGCTCACCAGAGCCTCAACCACCGCATTTTGGAAGGAAGCTGCCAGATCCGGAACATGAATTTCCTCCCCCGTCATATGTGCATGATTGATGTAATTCAAAACGGCTGACTTCAATCCACTAAAACTGAAATCGTAAGGTGCTCCTTCCACCTTCGCTCTCGGAAATTCCACCGCATGTGGATTGCCATTCTTGGCAACTTTGTCTATCTTGGGTCCTCCCGGATATCCCAATCCCACCGCTCTGGCCACTTTATCAAACGCCTCGCCTGCGGCATCGTCTCTGGTTCGTCCAAGAATCTCAAATTCTCCATAATCCTTCACCACCACCAAATGGGTATGTCCTCCGGACACAATCAGGCAGACAAAAGGTGGCTCCAAATCTGGATGCTCGATAAAATTGGCCGACACATGTCCCTCTATGTGATGCACTCCCACCAAAGGCTTCTTTGCGGCATAAGCGATGGCCTTCGCTTCCGCAACTCCCACCAAAAGAGCTCCCACCAATCCTGGACCGTAGGTGACAGCGATGGCAGTCATCTCCTCCAGTCCCATGTTGGCTTCGCTGAGAGCTTTTTCAATCACCTGATTGATTTTTTCGATGTGTTGGCGGGAGGCAATCTCCGGAACCACTCCGCCGTACAGGGTGTGTAAATCAATCTGAGAATAAATCACATTGGAGAGCACTTCCCTGCCATTTTTCACAACAGCCGCTGCTGTCTCATCGCAAGAACTCTCTATTGCTAATATATATACGTCTTCTTCGACTCTATTTCTTTTCATTCTCTTTTTTGTAATCCTCTGCTTTCTACTGCTTTCTCTTTGCCTTCTTTTATTCTTCGTCAAAATCCAGCACCATGGTCTTACCATCCTTCGCCGCCTTCGCATTCGGGAAGATTTCACGTACTTCCGCCATGAATTCCTCCGGTCTTGTGAGCGATGGACTGTAATGCGTCAACCACATTTCCTTGGGCTTGGCCTGTCGTGCCAATTTTGCCGCCTCCCGAAAGGTCATATGTTTATTCTCTCTCGCTTTTGCCTCTTTTCCGGTCTCCCCGTACATGCCCTCACAGATAAACAAGTCCGCTCCCTCTGCGTACTCTGCAATCACAGGCACAGGTCTGGTGTCGGTACAATATACCACTTTTAAGCCTCTTCTCGGCTCTCCCAAGACCATGTCCGGTGTATAACAGGTTTCCCCATCCACAATGCACTCGCCCTTTTGCAGACGACTCCAGTAACGCTGGGGAATCGCAAAACGTTTTGCTCTTTCCACATCAAAGCGTCCGGTTCTGGGAATCGTAATGGCATACCCATAACACACAACATTGTGATTCACACGGTAGGCATCAATCTGATAAGGCCCCATGTGAAGGCATTCTCTCGATTCCTGCAGCTCTATAAATTTCAGGGGGAATGGCAGCTCTGGTGCAATCATACGCAGTGCTCCCACCACTCTCTCCAAGCCCTTAGGACCAATCAGCGTCAACGGTTCCGTCCTCTCCGCATTTCCCATGGTCAACAGCAGCCCTGGAAGACCGCTGATGTGGTCGGCATGGTAATGCGTAAAGCAAATCACATCAATGGGTTTGGGACTCCATCCCTTTTCCTTCAATGCAATCTGCGTTCCCTCACCACAGTCTATCAATAAATTACTTCCTTTACAGCGTGCCATCATGGAGGTCAGCCAACGGTACGGCAGAGGCATCATACCTCCCGTACCCAGTAAACAAATATCCAACATAATTTTATTTCCTCATATTTTTTGATTATTCTTCCCTCTAACCCTACCCAAATCCTGTCATAATGTTGGGGTCGAAAGGATTTTATGACCTTTTGACCCTAGTATCATAGCACAAAGAAATTCCTCTTTGCAAGGCAAAACAAGTAAAATCCGAAAATACCAAAGAGAGAAGGGGGCAGCCGCTTTTGCTGTGCTTCCCCCTTCCCTTACCTCTCAAAAAACCTTTTTCTTTTCACAGAGGAAAATGCTGTATCCTAGCATCACAGCAATTCCACCTGTTCTTCCACATCCACTGCAATCCGAAACTGAGAAATCCAGTCGTCATAACAGGCTTCGCACAAATCAAAGTGATGAATCTCCCCGTCCTTCTCGGAGAAGAAATCCCAAGCCTGATGGATGGATATGACTCCCTCCCTCACAATTCCTTCTTTTACTACTAATTTCTTTCCGCAGCCATTGCAGATGACTGTCTCCAACTGACCATTTTGTCTGTACTTTCTCATGTATCCTCACCTTCTTACAGGAGTTTCTCTCTGGCTCTTTCATTATACATGAAAAATCAAAAAATCGGACTGGGAATTTCTGGCTCCCACAGACCAAAATGTCAACTGCCTTAGAGCAAACGGCTCATCAAGACCGCCGCCTCTGTCGGATTTTTGTAGTAGGCCTCCCGCAGACCGTCTGTCTGAAATCCATAGGACTCGTACAAAGTTCTCGCCCCCTGATTGCCCTCTCTTACCTCCAAGCAGACTCTCTCACACTGTCTTTCCTTTGCCGCTTCTAACATCTCTTCCATCATCTTTCTCGCCGCACCCATCCTTCTTCTCTGCGGAAGAACGGCAATTCGCATGATTTCTGCCTCGTCCGCCACAATCCGAAGATTGCAGCAAGCGATGACTTCGCCCCGATAACGGGCCGTCCAAGCCAAATCGCAGGTACTTTCCAAAACTTCGTCCCACAGACTGCGAGACCATGGCTTAGAAAAGCACTGCTGCTCAATGCCCTCCACTGCGGCCAGATCCTCCCTCTGCATGGGAGCAATCTCCACCTCCCGTGCGGCTTCCTTTCTCTCCCTCTCCGCCTGCGGCTTTCTCAAATATTCCGGTCTGTGTTCGGCGGCATCCACAAGCCTTCCCTCTTTTGCGTAGCACAGCCCCAACGCTGCTACACTGGCAGCTCTCTGTCTGGAAGACTGAGCTGGAACGAAGGAGTAAGAAAAGCTTGCCAAGTTTTGAATGCTTTTCTCATATACCAAAGCTCCCTCACCCAAAAACAACACTCGCTCTCCTCTTTCGTTTAGGTCCGCCAACAGCTCCTCAATGCTACAAACATACTGCTTCCTGACCACCTCAAACTCTTTCTCAAAGCGATACCACCCCGTATAGACCTGATTTCTTTTTGCATCCATAATCGGGCAGATCAGAGCGGAGCTTCCATATATATTGTAGGCCATCGCATCCACCGTCGGAACGGAAATGAGAGGTTTCTTTAAAGCCAAGCCCAGCCCCTTTGCTGTTGCAGAACCAATGCGCAGCCCCGTAAAAGACCCCGGACCTGCGGACACCGCAATCGCATCCACCTCCTGCGGCTCCATCCCCAGCATGGAGAGCAATTCGTCCACCATCGTCAGCAAGGTCTGTGAATGTGTCTTTTTTAAATTTACGGTATACTCTCCTGTCAGCACCTCATCGGTCACAAGAGCCACAGATGCCACCAAAGAGGAGGTTTCTATTCCTAAAACTTTCATGGTATTTTTTCCCAACCTTTCTTTCTCAAACGTCCCAACCTTACAGGAATCCTTTTGGGAATTTTTTCGACCTAAACAATCGTAATTTTGCGATAATCAAAGCCCTTTTCCAAATCTTTTTCAATCAAAACCCGCCTGCAATCCTTGGGCAGAATCTCCTCTATCCTCTCAGACCATTCAATCAGACACACTCCCTCTCCAAAAAAATATTCCTCATAGCCAATCTCGTCCATCTCACTGCTGTCGGCAATCCGATATACATCAAAGTGATACAGAGGCAGTCTTCCCTCCTCATACACCTGCACAATGGTAAAGGTTGGGCTATTCACCGGCTCCGTGATGCCAAGCCCACTCGCAAAGCCCTGTGTGAATACGGTTTTTCCGACTCCCAAATCTCCGTCCAGACAGTAGATTTCTCCCATCTTCGCCCTGCTTCCCAGCTCTTTTCCCAGTTGAAAGGTATCCTCAGCCTGAAACGATTCCTTGACTATGCTGTCCTCTAAATGACTCACCAGAAAAACCTCCTTCTTATTTTTATCTGCTCCTTGGGAACCCAAGTGTGAAGGACTGCCAAAAATCCCTCCCTCTCTTCCCCCATCGCCTGATTGGTCAACAGATAGGCATGAATGCTATCTGTATACAAAATCAGCATCTGCGGCAACTCTACGATAGCAAAGATATCCGCCCATGCACATTCTATCTGTTCTTCCTTCTGTTTGACCGCAAATCCGCTCTCACAAAAACACAGTTCCAAGGGAAGCTGCATCGCCGGAAGAGCCGCCTGCCTCTTCGCCTTCCCATATAAAATTGCCGGCTGCCATACGGAAAACAACAGCACACAGATGACCAAAAGCAGGCGATAACTTGTTGTGACCTCATTCCATTTGGTGACAATCAGAAACAGAGCTGCCACCGTAAACAGCAGACCAAAAATTCCCATCATTCCCCTATAAGAATGATAGAGGGAAAACAGCCACAGCTCCTTTGCCTTTAATTGCACCTGAAAACGAAACTCTTCTTTTTTTGCTTGCTTTTCCATCTTTTTTCCTTTCTTCTTGCTTGGCCCGGTCTATTGGTCTATTCCGGCAGCATGGAAAGTGAAATTCTTTTCTTATTCAAATCCACGCTCAAAACCCGAACTTCCACAACGTCTCCCACACTCACAGCCTCCAGCGGATGCTTGATGTAGCGTTTTGTCATCTGTGAAATATGCACCAATCCATCCTGATGCACACCGATATCCACAAAAGCTCCAAAATCAATCACATTTCGGACCGTTCCTTTCAAGTGCATTCCTGCCTTCAAGTCCTTCATCTCCAAAACATCCGTGCGCAAAATAGGCTTTGGCATCTCGCTTCTGGGGTCTCTTGCTGGTTTCTCCAACTCTGCTGCAATATCCCTCAATGTGATTTCTCCCACTCCCAGCTCCTCTGCCATTTCCTTCCACTCATTCCCATTCAGGGCAGCCAGTTTTTTGCCTATGCCCACAATCCCCCCGTGCTTCAAATCGGAAAGCGGATATCCCAATTTTTGCAACAAGGCTCCTGCTGCCCCATAACTCTCCGGATGCACACTGGTGGCATCTAGGGGTTGCTCTCCCCCTACAATTCGCAGGAAACCGGCACATTGCTCAAAGGCTTTGGGACCCAATTTTGGCACTTTCAACAACTGTCTGCGGTTTTGAAAGGCTCCGTTCTCCTCACGGTAGGCTACGATGTTCTTCGCCAGTGTCTTGCTGATGCCGGAAACATATTCCAAAAGGGAGGCCGATGCCGTGTTGAGATCCACTCCCACTCGGTTCACGCAGTCTTCCACCACGCCTTGAAGCACCTCTCCCAAACGCTTTTGGTTCATATCATGCTGGTACTGCCCCACTCCGATTGATTTGGGGTCAATTTTTACCAACTCGGAGAGAGGGTCCTGCAGCCTTCTTGCAATGGAGACTGCACTTCTCTGTGCCACATCAAACTGTGGAAACTCCTCCGTCGCTAACTTGCTGGCCGAATAGACCGAAGCTCCTGCCTCATTGACTATCACATACTGTACCTTCTGCGGAATCTCTTTCAAAAATCCCGCTATGATTTGCTCGGACTCTCTGGATGCCGTTCCGTTTCCAACGGATAGAAGGGATACACCATATGTTTCTATCAGCCGTCTCAATACCTTTTTGGCTTCCTCCACCTTATTTTGTGGGGCGGTCGGATAAATCACGGCCGTATCCAACACCTTTCCTGTCTCATCCACCACAGCCAACTTACATCCGGTGCGGAAAGCGGGATCCCAGCCCAAAACGACTTGCCCAACAATCGGTGGTTGCATCAAAAGCTGTTCCAGATTCTTGGAAAAGACCTTCATGGCTCCTTCCTCTGCATGCTCCGTCAGAGCATTCCTCACCTCACGCTCAATCGCCGGGGCAATCAATCTCTCATAACTGTCCACTGCCACCTCTCTTAGAGCTGCCTCCGCATAGGAATTTGCTGCTTTTTTCTGCGGACTCTGCAAAAGCTGTCTCTCCAGCCACTCCACAATCTTCTCCTTGGGAGCCAGCGTCTTAACGCTTAACAGTTTCTCTTTTTCGCCTCGATTCATGGCAAGAATGCGATGTCCCGCACATTTTCCGATGGCTTCTTCATATTGATAGTACATCTCATAGACAGATTCCTGCTTCTCATCCTTTGCACTTGACTGCAAGATGCCTTCCTTGAAAGTCCTCTCTCGAATCTTTGTGCGGTAGGCAGCCGTATCCGAAACTCTCTCTGCCAAAATATCCTTCGCCCCATCAATCGCTTCTTTGACGCTGCCCACTCCCTGCTCGTCTGTCACAAAAGCCTTTGCTTCTTCCTCCAAAGGTCTTTGCAGCTCCTGCTTCCAGATCCGCTCGGCCAGAGGCTCCAAGCCCTTCTCCTTGGCAATCGTCGCACGGGTGCGGCGTTTGGGTCTATAAGGAAGATACAAATCTTCCACCGCCACTAGGGTCTTTGCTTCTAAGATTTGTTTCTGTAAGGTCTCGGTGAGCTTATCCTGCTCCTGAATCGCCGCAAGCACCTGCTGCTTTCTCTCTTCCAGATTTCTCAAATAATGCAGTCTCTCGTCGAGAGCACGCAGCACCTCATCGTTCAGAGAACCGGTCTTTTCCTTACGGTAACGAGCAATAAAGGGTATGGTATTTCCCTCGTCAATCAGATCGACGGCCGCTTGTGCCTGCGTCTGTTTAATGTCTAATTCCTGTGCCAATACTTCAATAATGTTCATATGTTCTTCCTAGCTCTTCCTTTTTATCGGTCTTTTTTATCAGTCTAAGACTCTATTATAAGGCATCTGCTTTGAGTATGCAAGCAGGAAGTCCAAAGGCAAAAATCTCAAAATGAGGGATTGAAGGAAGACAGTCCGAGTGGTACAATAAGCCCATGACTTATTAACTGTCAAAACGATATGCCATCGCAAGAAAAACATATATAAGAAAGGATATACTATGGACAATCAAACACCCAATCACGAAGACTCCCGCTTTTCCGATTATGGGGATAAATATACCAGACAGCAGCCCGTATCGCCCAAGAAGAACAGCCCTCTTGCTCTTGCCTCTTTCATTGTGGGACTCATTGGATTAATCAGCTGTTGCTGCTCCGTTTTAGGATTGATTTTAGGTGTAATCAGTCTGATTCTGGTCATTTTATCCAAGCAGGGGCGCCCTTTTGAACCCTTTGCCATTGCCGGTCTGGTGCTCTCCATTCTGGCTATTCTAGCCAGTCTCGCCTTCTTCGCTTATTCGATACTGGTTATCAATATGATGCAAGACCCTGCATTCAACTCCCTGATGAATCAGGTGATGGAACAATATGAGAGCCTCCCCGCTGCCAAATGACGAATGGGATTCTGTGCTGAAACCGAAATGGGATTCCTCTGCTTCTCACAGCAGGGGAATCCCATATACATATAAAATAGCATTTTTTATGAAAAAATTCAGTGCTGTGATTCCGACTCCCACATAAATCATCCACATATGCACAACAAATGCACTCTTCTTTCCCCGCAGCCTAGCAAACAGATAACTTGCCGCACACAGAGCAAACACAATCGCCATGTAAAGTACCAAAGGATGATAGTACAGACTCTCTCGGATTCTTCCGTGCAGCAAAGCTCGAAAAGCTCTGGTTCCTCCGCAGCCAGGACAATAATAGCCAGTCAAACGTCGAAAGGCACAGGGCAGTCGAAACAGGATTTCTAACTTTTCTAACATTCTTTTTCCGGTTCTTTCCGTTCTTTTGTTTTGCTTAACTCTGGCACCCTTTTCTTAGATTTCTGCTCGGATGACCTGAAGAATCTGAAGACCTTTTTCTTGCAGCTCTGCCTTCTTTTGATCCCACTCTCCCTCTTTGGTCTTCGCACTCAGCACAGCATACTCCTTCTCACCTTCCAGCACGATGCTCTCCACCTCGCCTAAAACCGCTTTTACCATTTGGAAGCTATGCTCCTTATCTCCTGCAATGCGGACAAAATAGCGATGTTCGGCTTCCTTCATGGAAGATAACTCCAACTTCTCGGCTGTCCAGCCCTCATAGACTGTCCTGTCTGCATTCTTTGCCGCATCCATGATATCCGCCACCACGGCACTTGCCGTCGGAAGCTTTCCAGCTCCGCTGCCATAGAACATACTGACTCCCAAGTTGTTGCCCTTCACCAGAATGCCATTATAGACATCGTTTACGGCATAGAGCGGATGCTCTGTGGAAATCATCACAGGTGCTACCCAAGCAAAGGCTTTGCCATCCTGAATCCGGCTGGAGCCAAACAGCTTGACAGAAGTTCCCATTTTCTTTGCATAGCGAAAATCCACATCGGTAATGCCAGTGATACCTTCTGTATAAATGTCCTCGTAGTTGACTTCCTTTCCAGTGGCAACTGCCGTCAAAATGGCAATCTTGCGGCAAGTATCATATCCTTCCACATCTGCTTCTGGATTCCGTTCCGCATAGCCCTTCTCCTGTGCTTCCTTTAAGGCGGCCTCGAAGGATTCTCCGTCACGGCTCATCTTGGTCAGAATGTAGTTGGTGGTTCCGTTCAAGATTCCGGTGATTTCCTCAATCTCCTCATCCGCTAAGGACTGATACAGGGGACGGATAATAGGAATGCCACCTCCAACACTCGCCTCAAACAGGAAATTGACTTTTTTCTCTGCAGCAATCTGCAAAAGCTCCGTTCCGTGTGCGGCTACCAAGGCCTTGTTGGAGGTTGCCACACTCTTTCCCGCTTCCAGACATGCCTTTACAAAGGAATAGGAAGGCTTGGTACCTCCCATAGTCTCCACCACAATGTCCACTTCTGGGTCATTTACGATGGTATCAAAATCATGCACAACCTTATCTGCGATTGGGCTGTCCGGAAACTCCCTCAAATCCAACACATATTTGACTGCAATCTCTTCTTTGTTCTTTTTGGCAATCTGCTCCTTATTATTCAAAAGAATTTCCACTACACCAGAACCTACTGTACCATATCCCATCACTGCAACATTTTTCATAATTTCCTCCATTTTGTCCCCTTATTCACGGGCCAGTATCTTTACATAATGAATTCCGTCTTGCTTTTCAATCTCCTCAATCATTTCGGAAATATTTCTTGTATTGCTTCTCACTTCCACGCTGGTCGTGAGGGTTGCGACCCCGTTGACCGGAATACTCTGATGAATGGTCAGAATATTGGCTTTGTAATCGGCAATAATATGAAGAACATCTGCGAGAAGTCCCTGCTCGTCATCCATCTGTGTCACCAGAGTGATGGTCTTTCCCTTTGTATTATCATAAAAAGGAAAAATATCGTCTTTGTATTTATAAAAAGAACTGCGACTGATTCCCACCCGCTCTGCGGCATCCTGCACCGTAATGACTCTCTCGGATTCCAGCAGCTTTTTAGCCTCTACCACCTTCAATAAAACCTCCGGCAGTGCTTTCTCCTTCACAACAAAATATTTGCTCTTTGCTTCCATCTTCCCTCCAACCTATGCGTCTCACCCTGTTGTATCGGCTGATTTGTCCTCACATAGCCCCGTGCTATCTGCGTTTTCATGTACGCTACTCAAGTACATTTGTACTCATGTGGAAGATATTAGCACAATTTTTTTCAAAATGCAACTCTTTTTTCGTTTTTCCCCGCCGTTACTGCCACTTTTCCTCTTGCATCCTCCCTGCAATAGTGCTACCATAACGAAGGTGCCTTCCTCCTGCGGACAATTTCGACCACGCGGAATAGGCATACAAAGACATCTGCCCCTGTTATCTGCGGCGGGTCCTGCTTTTAAAAGGATTTTGAAAGGAATTTGTTTTATGAAAAATCAGATATTTTCTCAGGGTCTTCGGGATGGTCTTCCCATCTGTCTCGGCTATTTTTCGGTCTCCTTTGCCTTTGGCATGAACTGTGTGGTCTCCGGTTTTCCACTCTGGGCGGCAACTCTGGCCTCCCTGACAAATGTCACCAGTGCCGGACAGTTTGCAGGAGTCAATCTGATTCTGGCAGACGGAAGCTATCTCGAACTTGCCATTACTACACTCATCATCAACATCCGCTATTTTTTGATGTCTCTGTCCCTGTCACAAAAGACAGATGCCTCCATGCCTCTCTGGCAGCGTCTTTTGGTCTCTTTTGGCATCACAGATGAGATTTTTGCTGTCTCCATGCAGCATACAGGCAATCTGACGGCTCCCTACATGGCGGGCTTGATTGCCACTCCTCTCCTTGGTTGGGTGCTGGGAACCTTCTGTGGCGGAGCCATCACTTCACGGATGCCCCAGTCCCTCTCCTCCGCACTCGGCATTGCCCTTTATGGCATGTTCATCGCTATCGTAGTTCCTCCAGCAAAGAAGGAAAAGTCCATCCTATTCACGGCTCTCCTTGCCCTGATTCTTAGCTGTCTTTTTTCTTGGCTTCCCGCTCTCAAGCAGCTCTCTGGAGGCTGGAGCATCATCGTGATTACGCTCTTTGTCAGTGCCTTGGCCGCTCTGCTCTTTCCGCTGCCCACTGAACACGCAACCGAGGACACTGAAAGCAACATAAGCCAAAACGTTTTGAAAGGAGAATCCAACCTATGAGTACCTTTCGTATCCTAAGCAGTATCGCCGTTATGGCTCTTATGACTTACTGCATCCGTGTGCTTCCGATGGCTATTTTTCGCAAGCGTATCCGCAGCCGTTTTATTCAATCCTTTCTCGCTTATGTGCCCTATGCCGTGCTGTCCGCTATGACTTTTCCTGCCATCTTTTCTTGCACAGCCTCCCCCACCTCCGCTGTGGTGGGCTGTCTGACAGCCATTCTTCTGGCTTATTGGGGAAGGGGACTCCTAAGCGTCGCGGTGGGAGCTTCCTTGGCCGTCTATCTGGTTCAACTCTTTTGACAGGAAGCCTCAGTTCTGTTGTATGACAAAAACCGGAGTGCCTGCCTCCCAAAAGGGAGGCAAACGCTCCGGTTTCTTTTGTAGCATCGGTGGACAAGGCTGACGGCTCAGACCTCATCCATATCGCCTGCATCCTGCTGCGGTTTCTGTCCCAGACTCAACCACTTCAAATAGGCACTGATAAAACCATCCAGATTTCCATCCAGCACACTGCTCACATTTCCGCTCTCAAAACCAGTTCTGTGGTCCTTGATCAACGTATATGGCTGTAAGACATAAGAACGAATCTGGTTGCCCCAACCAATTTCCTTCACATCGCCTCTAATGTCCGAAAGCTTCTCTGCATTTTCCTGCTGCTTGAGCATATACAGCTTCGCCTTCAACATCTGCATGGCTTTGTCCTTGTTTTGGAACTGCGAACGCTCATTTTGGCACTGCACCACAATACCAGTTGGAATGTGTGTGATGCGGACTGCCGATGAGGTCTTATTGATGTGCTGACCACCCGCACCGCTGGAGCGGTAAGTATCTATCCGCAAGTCATCTGGATTGATTTCCACATCCAGA
The DNA here is from genome assembly GCA_030524485.1 of bacterium. Taxonomy (GTDB): domain Bacteria; phylum Bacillota; class Clostridia; order Lachnospirales; family Lachnospiraceae; genus CAJMNU01. Next base: position 12,667 of record JAUNGR010000001.1, read on the forward strand.
TTTTCTTCAATGTCCGGCATCACATCGCAGGACACAAAAGAAGTCTGCCTCTTCCCTGCCGCATTGAAGGGGGAAATGCGAACCAGACGGTGTACGCCTCTCTCGGACTTGAGATAACCAAAGGCATTCTCACCATTAATCTGAATGGTAACGGACTTAATGCCCGCTTCCTCCCCGTCCAGATAGTCGAGCACCTCTAGGCCATACCCCTTGCTGTCCGCCCAACGGCAGTACATACGATACAGCATACTGCACCAATCGCAGGACTCCGTACCACCTGCACCGGCATTCAGACGCAGGATGGCATTGCATTTATCATATTCTCCGGTCAGAAGCGTGCGAATCCGCATCGCTTCCATCTCCTTCGTAAACTCCTCCAGCATCTCTTGAATCTCCGGAATCAGCTCGGGGTCATTCTCCTCATAGCCCATGTCAATCATCAAGCCAATTTCTTCAAATTGCGTCTCCAGCTTTTTGTAGTCATTGACCGTATCCTTCAGATTTTTGGCCTCTTTTACAACCTTGGCCGACTTCTCGGCATCGTTCCAGAAGCTCGGTTCCTCCATACTCTTGTCTAACTCATCGATCTTTCTGAGTTTACTCTCCAAGTCCAAAGAATCCTTCACTTCCTCCAAAGGTTTCTTGTACGTTGACAGGGTATACTTAAACTGATCTAACTCTACCATATTTCCACCTATCTCTCCTGCAAACAGCTTCTATGCCTATTCTCGCCTGCTCCTACACAAGCTTACGGCCGCAGCACTGCTTATATTTTTTGCCAGAACCACAGGGGCAGGGATCGTTCGGATAAATCTTTCTCTCATCCCTCTTCTGCGGTGCCCGCACCGAAGTGTCATCCTTATTGGTTCCTGTCACCTTAGCGGCGGGTTCTCTTTCTATCTTCTGCTCCACACGGATATGGAAGAGAATCCGAACGGTATCCTCACGAATGCCTGCTGTCATCTCATCAAACATCTGATAACCGCTCATCTTATATTCCACCAAGGGGTCTCTCTGTCCATAAGCTTGAAGGCCAATGCCGTCGCGCAGACGATCCATATCGTCGATGTGTGTCATCCACTTATTGTCGATGGCTTTCAGGAGCACAATGCGCTCAATCTCTCGCATCTGCTCTGCTTCCGGAAATTCGGCTTCCTTCGCCTCATACAGCTTTGTGGCCTCTTCCTTGAGCATATGCTTCAACTCATCTTTTGTGGTATTTTTCTCATTTCCCAGCAACAACACTGGCTGCAGCGGAACCACAGGGAGCAGCAACGTATTTAACTCCTTCAAATCCCACTCTGCGGATGGGGAATCGTCACGAATCGCAAGGTCCACAGCATTCTCCACGATGTCCGTCACCATCTTCACGATGGAATCCCTCATGTTATCGCCGTCCAGAACCTTATTTCTCTCAGCGTAAATAATCTCACGCTGCTCGTTCATTACCTCATCGTACTTTAAGAGGTTCTCACGAATGCCATAGTTGTTGTTCTCAATCTTCTTCTGTGCTTTCTCAATGGCATTGGAAAGCATCTTATGCTCAATCTGCTCTCCCTCTGGTACGCCCAGTGTAGTAAACATATTCATCAAACGCTCAGAGCCAAACAAGCGCATCAAATCGTCTTCCAAAGAGATGTAGAAACGGGACTCTCCAGGGTCTCCCTGACGACCGGAACGACCGCGAAGCTGGTTATCGATACGTCTGGACTCATGTCTCTCTGTACCGATAATCTTCAAACCTCCAGCTGCCTTGGACTCGTCATCCAGCTTAATATCCGTACCACGACCTGCCATGTTGGTTGCAATCGTAACGGCACCGTGAACACCAGCATCCGCCACAATCTCAGCCTCCAACTCATGGAACTTGGCATTCAGCACCTTGTGCGGAACGCCCTCACGCTGCAACATACGGCTCAACATCTCCGAAGTCTCAATCGTGATGGTACCCACCAACACCGGCTGTCCCTTTGCATGGGCTTCCTTCACTGCCTCCACAACCGCTTTGAACTTTTCTTTCTTGGTTTTGTAGACAGCATCGTCCAAATCCTTACGAATCACAGGACGGTTGGTCGGAATCTCGATGACATCCATTCCGTAGATGTTACGGAACTCCTTCTCCTCCGTGAGAGCCGTACCGGTCATACCAGACTTTTTGTTGTATTTATTAAAGAAATTCTGGAAAGTGATGGTTGCTAAGGTCTTGCTCTCCCTCTTCACCTGCACATGCTCTTTGGCCTCGATAGCCTGATGCAGACCATCCGAGTAGCGGCGACCTGGCATGATACGTCCGGTGAACTCGTCAACAATCATAACCTCATCGTCTTTTACCACATAATCCTTGTCGCGGAACATCAGATTATTGGCACGCAGAGCCAAAATGACATTGTGCTGAATCTCCAGATTCTGCGGGTCTGCAAGGTTCTCAATGTGGAAGAACTCCTCCACCTTCTTTACACCCTCAGCGGTCAGATTGACAACCTTGTCCTTCTCATCGACAACGAAGTCTCCCTCTTCCTCAATCTCCTCGCCCATGATAGCAGCCATCTTGGAAAATTCTGCGGACTCCTTGCCTCGCACCAGCTGGCGAGCTAGAATGTCGCAGACCTCGTATAATTTTGTGGATTTTCCACTCTGACCCGAAATAATCAGAGGGGTTCTCGCCTCATCAATCAAGATGGAATCCACCTCATCAATGATGGCATATTCCAAGCCTCTCAGCACCTGCTGCTCTTTGTAGATAGCCATATTATCACGCAGATAATCAAAGCCCAACTCGTTGTTCGTCACATAGGTGATGTCACACTCATAAGCCTTCTTTCTCTCGTCCGAATTCATAGGATTTAAGACCACGCCGACTGTCAAGCCCAAAAACTCATGCACTCGTCCCATCCACTCCGCATCACGCTTTGCCAGATAGTCATTCACAGTAACCACATGCACGCCCTTTCCAGCCAAGGCATTCAGATAAGCTGCAGAAGTGGACACCAAAGTTTTTCCCTCACCAGTCTTCATCTCCGCCAAACGTCCCTGATGCAGAACAATACCGCCAATCAACTGCACACGATAATGCTCCTGTCCAATCACACGGCGAGAAGCCTCCCTGACAGTCGCAAAAGCCTCTGGCAGAATGGCATCCAAAGTTTCCCCATTTGCCAGACGTTCTTTAAATATTCTCGTTTTATCTTTCAATTCCTCGTCACTCAGCTCCAACATCTGTGGACGCATCGCTTCAATCTTATCTACTATCGGATAAATCAGCTTCAGTTCCCTCTGGCTGTGGGTACCAAAAACTTTTTCAATTATATTCATTCTGCACTCTCCTAATTCTTTCTATAAAATGATACCAAGATCAAAAGTCAAAAATCCGACCATACAATCTTCATTATTCTAACACTATCTTCCTTTGAATTCAACGGTTTTCATATAAAATTTAGAGTTCGTTCAAACTTTATACATTTTTTTCTCTGTCCTGTTTTGTTGGACTTTCTTCTATTCTATCCACAGAAGAAAGCCCTCCCTCCCCTATAATATGATATATTGTGAAAAAATTATGAAATTTTCAAACAATTAATGGATATTTTATTGAATTTTCCCATTTTATGTGCTATACTAGTTTCATCTTAAAAAAAGGAGCTGATGTATATGCGTTATACCATTATCGGAAAAAACATCGAAGTAACCCCAGCTTTAAAAGATACTATTATGGATAAAATCGGGAAACTTGATAAGTACTTTACCCCAGAGACTGAGGTTCATGCTACTTTGAGCGTGGAGAAGGACAAGCAGAAGATAGAAGTGACCATCCCTGTAAGGGGCGGCATCATCCGTGCCGAGGAAGCCTGCGATGACATGTATGTCTCCATCGACTTAGTGGAGGAAATCATTGAAAGACAGGTAAAAAAATACAAGAATAAACTGATTGACCGCAAGCAGGCAGCAGCTTCTTTCAGCAAAGCCTTCCTCGAGGAGGAGACCCCTCAGGACGATGAAGAGATTCGCATCGTAAAAACCAAAAAATTCGGCATGAAACCTATGGATGCTGAGGAAGCTTGCATACAGATGGAGCTTCTTGGACATAACTTTTATGTCTTCTTGAACTGTGACACCGATGAGGTGAACGTTGTGTACAAGAGAAAGGGCAACACCTACGGCTTGATTGAGCCAGAGTTCTAGTGCCAAAGCTTAGGGAGAGATTCCCCTTGAATCTTAGCCAATAACATAATAAGGCCGCCGCTTTCGCTGCTAATCTGCGAAAGCGACGGCTCTTTTTTCATTTGATTCCGAACAGTGCACGTAATGCCTTTTTATTTTGCAAATTCTGTCACACGGGATTCACGAATGATATTTACCTTGATTTGGCCTGGATACTCTAACTCATTCTCAATCTGTCTAGCAATATCTCTTGCCATGATTACCATATCGTCATCTCCCACCTTCTCTGGAACAACCATAATGCGAACTTCTCGGCCCGCTTGAATCGCAAATGATTTTTCCACTCCCTTGTAAGAGTTTGTGATATCTTCTAACTGTTTCAATCTGTTTGTATATGTCTCCAGAGTCTCACGTCTTGCTCCCGGTCTTGCAGCCGATATGGTATCAGCCGCCTGAACGATGCAGGCAATAAAACTCTGTGGCTCAACATCACCATGATGTGCTTCCACTGCATTGATTACAATGGCACTTTCTTTGTATTTTCGGCACAAATCCACACCCAGTTTGATATGTGTGCCTTCTCTCTCATGGTCAACGGATTTTCCAATATCATGTAATAAACCGGCTCTCTTGGCCAGACGGACATCCACGCCAATCTCGGCTGCCAAAAGCCCCGACAAATGTGCAACTTCTATGGAATGCTTCAGTGCATTCTGCCCGTAACTGGTTCTAAATTTCATACGTCCTAATAATTTAACCAGTTCAGGATGAATTCCGTGAAGACCTACTTCCAAGACGGCTGCCTCACCCTCTTCGCGCATCATATTTTCTACTTCTTTCTGCGCTTTTTCTACCATCTCTTCAATTCTTGCCGGATGGATACGTCCATCCACTATCAATCTTTCCAACGCAATTCTTGCTACTTCTCTTCGGATGGGGTCAAATCCGGATAATACAACTGCTTCCGGAGTGTCATCAATAATCAACTCCACACCTGTCATAGTCTCGAGTGTCCGGATATTTCTTCCTTCTCTTCCGATAATACGTCCCTTCATCTCGTCATTCGGAAGCTGCACAACAGAAATGGTAGTCTCTGCCACATGGTCTGCTGCACATCTTTGAATCGCATTTACCACATATTCTTTTGCTTTCTTTTCGGCTTCTTCTTTTGCTTGGGCTTCTAAATCTTTTATTAATCTTGCAGTATCGTGCTTGATATCTTCCTCTACTGACTTCAGAAGATATTCCTTTGCCTGTTCGGAGGTGAAACCGGAAATCCGTTCCAATTCCTGCATTCCTTTTGTGTAAAGTTCATCTGCCTCTGCATTTCTCTTGTTTAATGTTTCTTCTCTGGCGATTAAAGCCAATTCTTTCTTTTCCACTGCTTCTGTCTTTTTGTCCAGATTCTCTTCTTTGTTCAGAACCCTTCTCTCATAACGCTGTAATTCGTTTCTTCTTTCTCTCGTTTCCTTTTCCAGTTCGTTTTTTGTCTTAAGAGATTCTTCTTTTGCTTCCAGAAGAGCTTCCCGCTTTTTGGTCTCTGCTACTTTCAACGCTTCTTCTATTATTTCCCCGGCTTTCTTTTCCGCAGAACCAACTGTCTGCTCAAAATTTCTTTGGCATTGTTTGGTGGCTGCAAGCCAAGTAATAACCGCTACAACGAGTGCCGTAATAACTACCGCAGCTATGATTTGTAACACAGGAACACCTCCTTATTTAATTTTCATTGTACATAAGACAACATTAATAATTTTAATATTTTTTTAAGATGCTGTCAAGTATTACAACGGAAAATACGGAGGATTCTATCCCATGAATAGCCCTTCCTTGCGAGAGCTTGCATCGCCTTCTGTCTCTCGTTTCTATCCATATTTGCTACAGTCAAATGCTTCTTTTCCAGCCAGCTCTGAATCTGTGCTTCCTCATCGCAGGGATGCTCATCCAAAACAGAAAGCAGCAAAGACTCTGCAATCCCCTTTGCTAACAAGTCGAAGTATAATTTCTTTTGGCTTTTTCTCTCCTGATGGGACAAAACATAGCGGAGGGCAAAAGCCTCATCATCCACATAATGGTATTCTTTCAGAAACAGCAGCACATCGTCACAGACAGAAGGCGGATAGGCATTTTCCCTCAGTTTTCCTCTCACTTCGGCCTCGGTTCTATCCCTTGTCTTGAGATAGTAGAGAGCACACTCCCTCGCCCTCCTTGGAAGAAGCTGCGTGAGTATATGCTCATACAGTTCTTCCTCCAGTTCCTTGCCTACCTCTATCCCAAACTGCTCCAATTCCCCCTGATACAGGGCAAAAGCAAAGCTTTCATCCAGATATACCTTGCTTCTACGCTTATCCATGGGTCTCACATCTGTCACTGTCATCTCTGCTCCACGCTTTCCTCCTGCTTGGCTTTTTCATCCGCCCCAGTCTTAATTTGCAGAAGGTGTAGAGCCGCCTGCAAGCTCAGAGGAAGCTGGCATCTTCAAAGCCTTAGCTGCCTTCGCATCCTTTGCCGTCTTTTCTGCTTCTGCCTTCTCATGGCTGTTTCCCAGATTGTACTTTTCTCTCACCTTGTCCTCGATCTCATCCCGAATTGCTGGATTCTCCGCAAGATAATTTTTGGCATTCTCTCTTCCCTGCCCAATCTTAGCTCCCTGATAAGCATACCATGCACCGCTCTTCTCCACAATGCCTTCCTTGGCTGCCAAATCTAAAATATCGCCCTCTCTGGAAATCCCCTTGCCAAACATAATATCAAATTCTGCTTCCTTGAACGGCGGAGCAATCTTATTTTTCACTATCTTGATGCGGACACGGTTTCCAATCATGTCACCGCCCTGCTTTAAGGTCTCTATTCTTCTGACATCCATGCGGACGGAAGAATAAAACTTCAGTGCACGTCCGCCGGTGGTAGTCTCCGGATTTCCGAACATCACGCCCACCTTCTCTCGCAGCTGGTTAATAAAAATCACCACACAGTTGGACTTGCTGATCACCGCTGTCAGCTTACGCAGAGCCTGAGACATCAATCTCGCCTGAAGACCCACATGTGCATCTCCCATCTCTCCATCAATCTCTGCCTTCGGAACCAGTGCAGCCACCGAGTCCACAATCACAATGTCCACCGCACCCGAACGAACCATGGTCTCTGTAATCTCCAATCCCTGCTCTCCATTATCCGGCTGAGAGATGTAGAGATTGTCAATATCCACCCCAATGTTCTTTGCATATACGGGGTCTAATGCGTGCTCCGCATCAATGAAGCCGGCAATGCCGCCTCTCTTCTGCACCTCTGCTACCATGTGCAAAGCCACTGTAGTCTTACCACTGGACTCTGGTCCATAAATCTCAATGATACGCCCTCTCGGCACACCGCCCAAGCCCAGAGCCAAATCCAAACTCAAGGCTCCAGTCGGTACAGTCTCAATGTTCATATTGACTCCGGAATCGCCCAACTTCATGATGGAACCCTTTCCATAAGCCTTCTCTATCTGTGTCAACGCCGCATCCAATGCTTTTAGTTTATCTTCTTTATTCATTATACCCTCCTGTTTCTCCATGCCTCTTATGCGAACAAATGTTCTTATTGATTTATCATAATATAGTTTCTTGGTTTTGTCAACAAAAACTTTTCTTTCTCTTTTTCTCAGTATAGCATGATTTTTGTTTCTTTTCAAGATATTTTATGTTTTATTTTTGTATTAATATCGCTTTGTGATACCCATTTTCCTTCAAACAACTCTCTTCCTCTAGCGGAGTAGATTCCGAATCTGCAATTCCCCCCATCCCTGCTGATTGTGCGGCAAGCCCAAGTCCACAGCCCTCTCCATAAAACGCAGCTTGACATCCCGATTGCTCATTCGCGGATATTTCTCCAGCAACAGGGCAGCTGCAGCAGATACCATAGGGGTTGACATAGATGTGCCACTCTTACTGCTGTACTTTCCTTGGCGGTTGGCACAGCTGACAATCCCGGATCCTGGTGCCACAAGGTCAGGTTTGCAAATGCAATCCCCAGTCGGTCCTCGCCCTGAATAATCCACCATCTTTACGCCTCCCACTTCCACCTCCCGGTCATCATCGGAACTCCCAACCGTAATGACCTTTCGACTGATACCTGGCGTTGTGATGCTCTGCCTTTTCGGACCGTTGTTTCCGGCCGCCACCACAACCACTAGCCCCTCATCCCAAACAGCATCCACCCCCTTCACCAACGCAGAATTTTCACTCATATTTCTTCGGGAAAAGGAACCCACTGAGATGTTCACAATACGGATGCCATACTGCTCCCTATGTTTTTTTACCCAGCTTAGCCCCGCTAGAACATCCGAAACATAACCATTCCCATTCTTATCCAATACCTTCACAACCACAAGATGGCTGTTCGGTGCGATGCCCGTATATCTTCCCCTTGCGGAATATCCATTTCCTGCAATAATACCGGCAATATGCGTTCCATGCCCATTATCATCATAGGGAAGTTGTCTGCGTGAAGTCATATCTTCAAATGCACGGATTCTGGAGTCAAAATCCCGATGCAAAAACACACCAGTGTCCAAAACTGCAATTCCAATTCCTCGCCCTGTAAAGCCCATACAGCCCACCAAATCGCAGCCCAGTTTTTCTCTCACTTGATTCACCCTTATCTCCACATATACTTTGTAGTTAATATTTAAGATATGATATCAGGGGCAAAAGGTCATAAAATCCGACGCAAGCTTGCTTGTGAGAGGATTTTTGAACTTGGGCCCCGCCAAAACATGAGTAAGAAGCTGTTTTTCATCGAAAAACAAGCGGATTACGAATGGTTTGAAGATTGTGAGCGCACTTTGTGCGGAACAATCTGATATCATTCAAAGCAAAAGGTCATAAAATCCGACGCAAGCTTGCTTGTGGGAGGAAGAATAAGGTATTTTTATTTTAGCAGAGTCTGCACGCAATTTCGCTTTCTTTTCGATTTCCTTTCCCCCGCCATTAACAAAAATTAAGAAATTCTTAATAATCTATTTAAAGAATATACAAACATTTCCAGCTTTTATCTGTTATACTGAGACCATAATAAATGCAGTAGCAGTACGAGTATATATTATCCTTTAAAAACCTTTTTGAAATCCTACATCCTAATGAAAAGCGTCTATGCCCAGCATAGACGTTTTTTGTGTTAGAAGAAGTCCTCTCCAAATTAACGTGAACAAAAAAAGTTCACAGAAAGCATCGGCTTCCTGTGAACTTTCAAATATTCTCTAGCATTAGTGGACAAGGGAGCGTATCTTCCCCTGTTCACGGATGCTACTATCTACTTGGTCTTTTGCATTTTAGTACTTCATGTCCTTTAAAATATCCGAAAAATCAAAGGTCGCAAAGTAATCCTTCGGTGTCTCAGCACGGCGTATCATCTGCACACTGCCATCTTCCTTAAGAAGCAACTCCGCAGAACGCAATCTGCCGTTGTAATTATACCCCATGGCAAAGCCATGTGCTCCGGTATCATGAATCACCAGCAGGTCCCCCATGTCAATATGAGGCAGCATACGGTCAATCGCAAATTTATCGTTGTTCTCGCAGAGCGAACCCACAACATCGTACTTACAATCACAGGGAGCATGCTCCTTGCCCATCACCGTGATGTGATGGTACGCTCCATACATAGCCGGACGCATCAGGTTGACTGCACAGGCATCCACACCGATATACTCCTTATGGGTGTGCTTTTCATGGATGGCCTTGGTCACCAAGCAACCATAAGGAGCCAGCATAAAGCGTCCCAACTCTGTGTAGATTGCAACATCTCCCATTCCTGCCGGAACCAAAATCTCCTCATATACCTTCCGAACGCCTTCCCCAATTTTAGCGATGTCGTTCGGTTTCTGCTCTGGTTTGTAGGCAACCCCGATACCACCTGAGAGGTTGATAAATTTGATATGCACTCCAGTCTCCTTCTTCAAGGAAACCGCAAGCTGGAACAGCACCTTTGCCAGCATCGGATAATAGTCATTTGTCACGGTATTGCTTGCTAAAAAGGCATGAATGCCGAACTCCTCGGCTCCCTTTGCCTTCAAAATCTGGTAGGCCTCCGTAATCTGCTCCGTTGTCATACCGTACTTGGCATCTCCCGGATTGTCCATAATGCCATTGCTGATGGTGAAAATACCGCCCGGATTGTAGCGGCAGCATATCGTTTTCGGAATATGCCCTAGGGTTTCCTCCAGACACGCAATGTGCGTGATATCATCCAGATTGATGATGGCTCCCAGCTCGTCCGCTAATTTAAATTCCTCCGGTGGAGTGTCATTGGAAGAAAACATAATATCATGTCCGTGAAAGCCCAGTGCATCGCTCAACATCAGCTCCGTCTTTGAGGAGCAGTCCGTACCGCAGCCGCACTCCTGCAAAATCTTTAAAATATAGGGATTCGGGGTGGCTTTCACGGCAAAATACTCCCGAAATCCGGGATTCCAAGAGAAGGCCTCTTTTAATTTACGTGCATTCTCTCGGATTCCCTTTTCGTCATACAAATGAAACGGAGTTGGATAGGTCTTGGTGATTTCGTTCAGTTGGTCTAGGCTTACAAATGTCTTTTTATCCATGTTTATCCTCTCCCTTCTCTTCTGCTCTCTCCTCTTACAGGAGACTCAGAAAGAGTCTTCCCCTGCTGACGCAGTTTTTTCTTTCCTTAGTCAATCTCCACAACACGCATCATGTTGGTAGATGCCAATGGCTGATGTCTGTTGGTTGTGCTCAGAACTCCCGCTGTCACAACGGCAATATCGCCTTCCTGCAAAATTTTCTTGGCTCTCAGATACTCGATGGATGCGTAAATCAGGATATCTGTGGACTCCGCACGTTTTGCATGGAAAGGACGCACGCCCCAATAAATCTGCATCTGGCGCACAGCCTCCATACTCGGAGACATACCAATGATATCTGCCTTTGGTCTCCACTTGGAAAGCATTCTGGTTGTAAATCCACGGATACTCGGAGCAATGATAGCTTTTGCATTCAAATCATATGCTGTAGCCACAGAAGAATAGCATACCGCATTGGAAACATTTGCCTTATTGGAGAGAGAAACCTGTCTCTTTCTGTAGAAATCGGTGCTTAAATGCCTCTCTGTCTCTTCTGCGATGTGAACCATCATTTTTAAGGCTTCAATCGGATATTTTCCAACTGCAGTCTCGCCGGAAAGCATCAAAACGTCGGTGCCATCATAGATAGCGTTAGCAACGTCCGTCACCTCTGCTCTGGTTGGACGTGGGTTACGTATCATAGAATCCAGCATCTGGGTTGCGGTGATAACTGGCTTACAAGCCTCGTTACACTTGCGGATGATGGTTTTTTGAATGTAAGGAACCTGCTCCGGTGGAATCTCCACACCCATGTCACCACGGGCTACCATGATGCCGTCGCTGACCTCGATAATCTCATCAATGTTCTCAATACCCTCTTCGTTCTCAATCTTTGCGATTACCATAATCTGAGAATCGTACTTCTTTAAGATTTCCTTGATTTCACAGACAGCCGCTGCGGTGCGGACGAAGGAAGCAGCGATAAAATCAAAGCCCTGCTCAATACCGAACACGATATCTGCCTTATCCTTCTCGGTCAAAGCTGGAAGTTTTACCTTTACATTCGGCACATTGACTCCCTTACGTTCTCCCAGTTCACCACCATTTTTCACGTAACAGATAATCTCTGTCCCCTCTACCTTCTCTACCACAAGCTCAATCAGACCGTCGTCAATCAAAATGCGATTTCCAGCCTTTACGTCCTCATTCAAACCAGCATAGTTGATGTGTCCAATGCTCTCATCTCCGACAATCTCTCTGGTGGTCAGAGTGTAAGTGCTGCCCTCTTCCAGAAATACCTTCTTACCATCCTTTAATTTTCCAGTACGAATTTCTGGTCCCTTGGTATCCAAAAGAGCGGCAATCGGCTTATCCATCTCCTCACGAACACTCTTTAACAGCTGCAGACGACCCTTCTGCTCCTCATAATCTCCATGAGAAAAGTTAAATCTGGCAATATCCATGCCATTTTCAACCAACGCTTTCATATTGTCTCGGTTATCTGTATTCGGTCCCATTGTACAAATAATCTTTGTTTTCTTCATTCTCTCCTCCATGCTTCCATTATCTTTGTGTTTTCTGCTGCCTCATTTTTTGATTTTTTAGAGTTTCTTTGGTACTTCTGTTTCCATCCCCGTTGCTGTAGTTTTTGTTACATGCTTATGTGTATATAAATGATCCTGACAGTATTCGAGACCACCCTCACATTTTGAGCAATATCGAAACTCCAGATCTTCCCCGTCGTTTTCTGTTCTTCCACAAACCGCACATCTATGATGCACTTTCTGAGCGGACATAGGTTTTATCTTTCCCTTTGTTGCCCGTTTTTGTTTCATGGCTTTGGGATAGATGTTCTTATAATTTCTGCTTATGGCAAAGAACAGCAAGAAGTTTGCCATAGAGACCAAAATTTCCAACCTCGTTGCCCAACTCCCCACGAGAAAATTGAGCAGGAAAATTGCCCCGTCAAACAGACCGAGCCACTTTGCCTTAATTGGGAGTATCCCATACAGATAAAATTGCATATCTGGAAAGGTGACAGCAAAGGCCATAAACAAAGAAGCATTCAAATACTGCGTCGTCAAAAGATAATTTGTACCAGTCAGGGCATACAGCAAAAAAGAAGCCAAAATTGTCCCCAGAATTCCAATCAGGAAATACAAGTTAAAGCGGAAGGTACCCCACACCCGCTCCAAGGTATTTCCCAGAGAGTAATACAAATATATCATAAAGAAATTGAAAATCAGCAGAGTTAGAGTGCTTCCACTGTCCACTGGCGGCCAGAGCAAAAAAGTCACAACACGCCAAACCTGAAACTCATGAATGACGGCTCCCGGTGCAAGGCATAAGTATTTGAGATAAAAATTGGGATTAATCATCCGAATCAAAAAACCAGCGATGTACAGCACAACAATATAATACATCAGATTCGGAATTGCAAAACGGCCAAATTTTCGTTCTAATTTGTTAAGAAAATTCATAATACCTTCCTTTTCTTGCAATCGCCTTTTAAGTGCATTTTTCCTATTATTGTATCATATATTTTATCAAAGCACAATATTACCAATAAAATTTATGCCATGCATCCCATTCCCCTAAAAAAGATAAGGGGTGTTCTGGCGAATCACCATTATGCATGAAAGTCCGTCAGCCCATCCGATATCTGCATGTTCTTGCAGCCGAAAGGGGCATACCAAGGAAGATGCCTGCACGCAGTTCAGGCAGTCGCCATCTGGGGCTTTCACCGTAACTCATTATAAAAGTGCAACCCTTGTTTGTCAAACATTTTTCATCCTTCCTCCACTCACTCTTTCACAAATCTGTAACAATTTTCCTCTTGCACAAAAAAAGAAAATCTCCTATTATGATTCTGTCGCTTTTGCAGAAGTTCCCCTTACTATTTTCTGTTATTCTGTTCATTGTGCTTATCTTGATTTCGTAGTATAATAGTAAGGATTTTTGCAATAAGAAATACAATTCGACAAAGGAAGTGAGGATTATGAATACTTACAAACTAGGAATTGATATTGGTTCTACTACCGTAAAGATTGCCATTCTGGATGACAGCAATGCTATTTTATTTTCCGACTACGAACGGCATTTCGCAAATATTCAGGACACCCTAGCTTCCCTGCTATCAAAAGCTTTTGACCGTCTAGGTGAGATGTCCGTCCTGCCCTCCATTACGGGTTCAGGCGGTTTGGCTCTGTCCAAACACCTTGCGGTTCCTTTTATTCAGGAAGTTGTTTCCGTTGCCTCCGCCTTGGAGGACTATGCCCCACAGACGGATGTGGCGATTGAACTTGGTGGTGAGGATGCCAAAATTATTTATTTTACCGGCGGAATTGACCAACGCATGAACGGCATTTGTGCCGGCGGAACCGGTTCTTTCATCGACCAGATGGCCGGTCTTTTGCAGACCGACGCACAGGGTCTAAACGAATATGCCAAGCATTACAAAGCAATTTATCCGATTGCTGCACGCTGCGGTGTATTTGCCAAAACGGATATTCAGCCTCTTATCAATGAGGGTGCGACCAAAGAAGACTTGTCCGCATCCATTTTTCAAGCGGTGGTCAACCAGACCATCAGCGGTTTGGCCTGTGGTAAGCCCATCCGAGGACACGTTGCCTTTTTGGGCGGTCCTCTCCACTTTCTCACGGAGTTGAAGCAGGCCTTCATCCGCACCCTGAATCTAGGGCCGGATGAAATCATCGCTCCGGAGCACTCTCACCTGTTTGCTGCCATTGGTGCGGCTCTGAACTCCGAAGAGCACAATTCCCCGCAACTTCTAAGCTCCCTGATCAAACGCTTACGAGACGGCATTCAGATTCAGTCTGAGGTGCAACGCATGGAGCCTTTGTTCCGTAGCGAGGAAGACTATCGTGCCTTTTTGAAGCGACAAGAAAGCAACAAGGTAAAAAAGGGAGAACTCTCCAGCTACTCCGGCAACTGTTTCCTCGGAATCGATGCCGGTTCC
>JAUNGR010000001.1:27459-85504 GCA_030524485.1 bacterium
GGGAGAACTCTCCAGCTACTCCGGCAACTGTTTCCTCGGAATCGATGCCGGTTCCACCACCACTAAGGTGGCCTTAGTGGGCGAGGATGGCACTCTGCTCTACTCCTTCTATTCTGGCAACAATGGCAATCCGCTTGCGACCGCCATCCGTGCCATGAGCGAAATCAACGAGCAAATGAGCGAAAATGCCCACATTGCTTACTCCTGCTCCACCGGCTATGGTGAGGCTTTGTTAAAATCCGCCTTTTTGCTGGATGAGGGAGAGGTGGAGACCGTTTCCCACTACTATGCTGCCGCCTTCTTTAATCCACAAGTAGACTGTATCTTGGACATCGGCGGCCAAGATATGAAGTGCATCCGTATCAAGGATAAGGTCATTGACAGCGTACAGCTCAACGAGGCTTGTTCCTCCGGCTGTGGTTCCTTCATCGAGACCTTTGCGAAATCTCTCAACTACAGCGTGCAGGACTTTGCGAAAGCGGCCTTGTTTGCCGAAAATCCGATTGATTTGGGGAGTCGCTGTACGGTATTTATGAATTCCAACGTAAAACAGGCTCAAAAAGAGGGGGCCACCGTCGCTGATATCTCCGCCGGTCTTGCCTACTCCGTTATTAAGAATGCCTTATATAAAGTAATCAAGATTACAGAACCTTCCGACCTCGGAAAGCATGTGGTTGTGCAGGGCGGAACCTTCTACAACGATGCGGTTTTGCGCAGTTTTGAGCGGGTCTCCGGCTGTGAGGCTGTTCGGCCAGATATTGCCGGAATCATGGGAGCCTTCGGTGCTGCCCTCATCGCAAGAGAACGCTACGAAGCTTCCAAATCAAGCTCCATGCTGCCCATGGAAAAGATTCTAAATCTGAAATATAGCACTTCCATGGCTCGTTGTAAGGGCTGTACCAACAACTGTCTGCTGACCATCAACCATTTTGGCGGCGGAAGACAGTTTGTCACCGGAAACCGCTGTGAGCGTGGACTGGGCAAGGAAAAGAATAAAGAAAACATTCCAAACCTTTTTGACTACAAGTACCATCGTATGTTTGATTACGAGGCTTTGACTCCAGACATCGCTCCAAGAGGAAGCATCGGAATTCCTCGTGTCCTAAATATGTACGAGAATTATCCGTTCTGGGCGGTTTTCTTTAAGGAACTTGGTTTCCGCACCGTGCTTTCTCCCCAGTCCAACCGCAAGGTTTATGAGCTGGGCATTGAGTCCATTCCCAGTGAGTCCGAATGCTATCCGGCAAAATTGGTTCACGGACATGTTTCTTGGCTGATTCGTCAGGGCATTAAGACCATTTTTTATCCCTGCGTGCCCTACGAGCGCAAGGAAGACCCCAACAGCGGGAACCACTACAACTGTCCGATTGTCACCTCCTATGCGGAAAATATCAAAAATAACATGGAAGAACTTGCCGAACAGAATATCCGCTTCCTGAATCCTTTCCTTGCGTTCACCAGTGAGGAACTGCTAACCAAGCGACTGGTGACGGTCTTCCAAGAAGAATTCCAGATTCCGGAACAGGAAGTCCGCCTCGCCGCTCATTTGGCTTGGGAGGAGTTGGCTGCCAGCCGCCGTGATTTACAGCTCAAGGGAGAAGAGACGCTTCGCTGGATGGAGGAGACTGGTCACCATGGCATCGTGCTTGCAGGTCGCCCCTACCATGTAGACCCCGAAATCAACCATGGTATACCCGAACTGATTACCTCCTACGGCTTTGCTGTCCTCACAGAGGACTCGGTCTCTCATCTAGGCAAGGTGGAGCGTCCCCTCATCGTGACCGACCAGTGGACTTACCACGCACGCTTGTATGCAGCGGCCAGCTTCGTAAAGACGCAAAACAACTTGGATTTGATTCAGCTCAATTCCTTCGGTTGCGGTTTGGATGCCGTCACCACCGACCAAGTCAATGATATTTTAACCGGTTCCGGCAAAATTTATACCGTGTTAAAAATCGATGAGGTTAACAACCTTGGAGCGGCACGCATTCGTATCCGTTCCCTCATCTCCGCCCTTCGAGTCCGAGACCAAAAGCATTACAGCCGCAAGGTGATATCCAGCTCCTACAACCGAGTGGAATTCACCAAGGACATGAAAAAGGATTATACCATCCTCTGTCCCCAGATGTCTCCGCTCCACTTTGACTTGATTGAACCTGCCATCCGTGCCTTCGGTTATCGGGTGGAAGTGCTGCAAAACGATGACCGCACCGCCGTGGACACCGGATTGAAGTATGTCAACAACGATGCCTGTTACCCCTCCCTGATTGTGGTTGGACAGATTATGGACGCTCTGCTGTCCGGAAAATACGACTTAGACCACACAGCCATTTTTATGAGCCAGACCGGCGGCGGCTGCCGTGCCTCCAACTACATCGGCTTTATCCGCCGTGCCTTGGACAAGGCAGGAATGGGACAGATTCCCGTTATCTCCGTCAATGCCAACCGCATGGAGACCAACTCCGGTTTCAGCATCACACCGCCCATGCTCATCAAAGCCTTGCAGGCGGTGGTCTACGGAGATGTATTCATGCGTGTTCTTTACGCTACCAGACCTTACGAGAAGGAAGCCGGTTCAGCCAATGCTCTTCATCAAAAATGGAAGGAAAAATGCATCAAAGCCGTCTCCAAACGTTCGGCAAATATGCTGGAATTCCAACGCAATCTGCGGGGTATTATTCAGGATTTTGACCGCCTTCCTCGCCTCGACATCAAAAAACCTCGGGTCGGCGTGGTAGGAGAGATTCTGGTAAAATTCTCTCCGCTGGCAAACAATCACATCGTTGAACTGCTGGAATCGGAAGGAGCCGAAGCTGTGATGCCAGACTTGCTGGATTTCCTGATGTACTGCTTCTACAACAGCAACTTTAAGGCAGAAAATCTGGGAGGAAAGGCTTCCACAGCAAGACTTTGCAACATCGGCATCTCCGTTTTGGAATTTATGAGAAAGGCTGCCAGAAAAGAGTTAGAAAAGAGCGAACACTTTATTCCCCCCTCTCCTATCAGCCATCTGGCACATATGGCTTCCGACTTTGTTTCTATCGGCAACCAGACCGGTGAGGGATGGTTTTTGACCGGCGAAATGCTGGAATTGATTGAGACTGGCACACCAAACATCGTGTGTACCCAGCCCTTTGGTTGCCTCCCGAACCACATCGTGGGAAAGGGTGTTATCAAGGAGCTGCGCAAGAAATATCCGACCGCAAACATCATTGCGGTGGATTATGACCCCGGAGCCAGCGAAGTAAATCAGCTTAACCGTATCAAACTGATGCTCGCTACGGCTCAAAAGAATTTAAAGAACGGACAAGCATAGTTCTCCCCTCTCAGAGGCTTCTATGTTGCCCTAAAATAAAAGGAGAAAACCAAAGCCTGCAGCAATGGTTTTCTCCTTCTTTCTTTTGATTCCTCAAAGCACTTTAAGCCCTTATGCTTACTAAGGCTTTCACTCCAAAGAAAATCAAGACGATAATTCCTAAGCCAATCCGATAGTAGCCAAATATTCTAAAATTGTTCTGTTTGATATAAGTAATCAGGAATTTGATGGAGTAGATAGAAACCACAAAGGCCACCGCCATTCCCAAAATAATATAAAACACCTGCATTCCCGTGAAGACCGAACCTCCAGCTATGTACTTTGCCACCTCCAAAATACTGGCTGCCAGCATGACCGGAATCCCCACAAAGAAGGAAAATTCAGCTGCGACCGGACGGGAACAGCCAATCACCATCGCTCCCAAAATGGTCACTCCCGAGCGGGAAGTTCCCGGAACCAAAGCGAGCAGCTGTATCAATCCAATCAAACCAGCGGTCTGAAATCGAATCTGTCCCACTCTCTGTATCGGAGCCCTACGGTTTTCGTTATATCTTTCTAACACCAAAAATAGAACTCCGTATAGGATCAGAGTCACAGCGATCACCCAAGGTTGAAACAGATACTCATGCAGCCAATCGTCCAACAGAAAGCCGATGATTCCCACAGGCAAAGCTGCCAGTAAAATTTTCAACCAAAGCCGATAGGTCTTCCTCTTCTGTCTCGGACTTTTTTTGGCATCAAACGGATTCAAAGGCTTGCAATACAACACTGCCACCGCTAAAATCGCTCCGAGCTGCACCACCACCTCAAACATCTCCACAAAGGCCTGCGACTGATTCAAAGGAATCAGCTCCTCAATCAAAATCAAATGCCCCGTGCTGCTGATCGGAATCCATTCGGTGATACCTTCCAGCAAGCCCAACACAATAATTTTTAGAATCTCTAGTATTTCCATCCCCTCATCCCCTATTTCTCTACGTCCTCAATCTGCCAGTCAATCGCCTCCAAGCCGTTTGCTGTCAGAAAGGCATTCGTCTTGCTGAACGGTTTGCTCCCGAAAAATCCTCTGTAAGCGGACAGGGGACTGGGGTGCGGTGCCTCCAAAATCAAATGTCTGGGATTGTTTAGCATAGCTTTTTTGCTTTGTGCCGGTTTTCCCCATAAGATAAAGACTATGGGTCTGTCCTGTTGATTCAAAATCCGAATTGCCGCATCCGTAAACTGCTCCCAGCCCAAACCTCTGTGAGAATTGGCCTGATGTGCCCGAACCGTCAGCACCGTGTTCAGCATCAAGACTCCCTGCTCGGCCCACTTCACCAGATAACCGTTATTGGGAATGCGACAGCCAAGGTCATCGTGCAATTCCTGATAAATATTGACCAAAGAAGGCGGAATGTCTACCTCCGGTTTCACAGAAAAACAAAGCCCATGTGCCTGTCCCACATTGTGATAGGGGTCCTGCCCTAAAATCACCACCTTGACCTTAGAAAGAGGTGTGAGTGAAAAAGCGTTGAAAATGTTATCGGCAGCCGGAAAAATCTGTCGAGTCTCATACTCTTTCTTTATCGTATTATACAATTCTTTGTAATATGGCTTGGAAAATTCCGGTTTCAACGGTTCCAGCCAATCGTTGTCAATCGCACCCATTTGTTTTCTTCTCCTTTGTATCTTTCCTTTACAGACGAACCGGAACTCCTTGTTCTTTCAAATACTGCTTCACCTCACGAATCTCCAGCTCTTTGTAGTGGAACAGAGAAGCTGCCAATGCCGCATCCGCTCCCCCTTCCGTCAAAGTGCTATAAAAATGCTCCAGTTTACCAGCCCCACCAGATGCAATCACCGGTACAGATACAGCATCCGCAACCGCTCTGGTCAGCTCATTGTCATAGCCATTTTTGGTTCCATCGCAGTCCATACTGGTCAAAAGAATCTCTCCGGCTCCCAGACGGTCCGCTTCTCTTGCCCACCACAGGGCATCTATCCCCGTGTCCAGACGACCGCCATGCTTGTAGATGGTCCAACCATTTCCATCCGCCCTTCTTCTCGCATCGATCGCCACCACCACACACTGTCTGCCAAACTTTGCCGCTGCCTCCGCAATCAAGTTCGGATTATCAATCGCTGCCGAGTTCACAGAAATCTTATCCGCTCCCTCTCGCAGCAACATCCTAAAATCCTCCAAAGTACGGATTCCTCCGCCCACTGTAAACGGAATAAATACCTGCTCCGCCACACGGCGCACCATATCCACTACGGTATTTCTGCCATCGCTGGAAGCCGTGATATCCAAAAATACCAGTTCGTCCGCTCCCGCCTTGTCATAGGCACGGGCCGTTTCCACTGGGTCTCCGGCATCCTTTAAATCCACAAAATTGATTCCCTTCACCACTCGCCCGTTTTTGACATCCAGACAGGGAATAATACGTTTTGTCAGCATGGGAGCCACCCCTTTCTCTTTTAAAAATTATTTCATTTTTAGAAAATTGGATAAAATCTGCAGACCCACATCTCCGCTTTTCTCTGGATGGAACTGGCAGGCAAATAAATTGTCTCTCTCCACCGCTGCATGAATCGACACCCCATATTCCGTGCAGGCTGCCACATCGCTCTCCCTCTCCGCTTTTAAATAATAAGAATGCACAAAATAGACATAAGAGCCATCCGCCACGCCTTCAAAGAGACGGCTATTCGGTCGAAGAGAAAGGCTATTCCAGCCCATATGCGGCACCTTCATGCCCTTAGCCTCCGGTATCCGAACAATTTTTCCAGGAAGAAGAGACAGTCCACTCACGCCTTCCCCTTCCTCACTGGAGTCAAACAAGAGCTGCAAGCCCAAACAAATACCCAAAAATGGTATTTTCTTCTCCACAATCTCACGAATCACCGAACACAGGCCATACTGCTCCAACTTTCCCATTGCATCCGCAAAGGCACCGACTCCTGGAAGAATGACCCGCTCTGCCTCGCACAAAACCTTCGGGTCTCTGGTAATCACTGGCTGTTCTCCCAGTGCACACAGAGCCTTTTCCACACTTTTCAGATTTCCGGCATCGTAATCAATAATTGCTGTCATCCATCCTTCCTCCTATTCCGCATTTTGATCTTACTATTCATTTTAACATGTCAATGCTGAAATATCAAACACTACTTTAACGGAATTCTCCTTTACCGAAACCGCTTTCTCTTTGAGTTCCTCACTGACCTGCGGAAGACTTTCATGTACACAGTAGAGCTTTGCTTTTTGATTAAAAAAAGCCACTTTCTCAAATGGCCAACGCAGCACAGTGGGTGCTTGAAAGCCCTCTCCCAATTCCAACAACAGCAATTGCCGATTCAAAGTTCTCTGTAACCAAGTCGTATAAACTCCCCACTGCTTCAAATAGCCTTCCTCAATGTAATGTTCCTGTCTCCATATATTGGGAACTAATTTTGCTCCACAATGGGGACAGACTTCCGTTGGAATCTCTCCCTGCTCCCAAATATCCGTTGTGCAGGCCTTCTCACACTGTCGCCAAGTGTCATTCCCACAAGGAGCCGTAATGCGTGCTGCCTCCAAAGGCGATTGAAAAATCTCTGCATCTGTCAATGTCGTCACTATAAAATAATCTTTCTCTTTTATCAATTCATAGAGAGCCTCATACGCCTTTTGAATGTCTGGCTGCCTACTCCTAGCCCACTCCTCCCCAATGCCAATCAACACTCTCTCAGCTCCCTGCAAGTCTTTGTAAATATCTTGGTAAATTGCTTGTTTCTCCACGTTCTTCATCCTCCTTCTTTTCATGGCAAACAGACAAAGTCTCTTTTCTCAAAACTTTGTCTGTCTGGGTAACTTCACTCTGCTATATGTCTATATATCTCTTATCTAGGCATTCTTTGACTCTGCGGCTGCCCCACAGAAACAGTCTGCGACAGCTCTGTGCTTTGCGTCATTAGTTCAAAAACCCACTCCAACAAATGAAGTTTAAGTTTATGAAAAAAAACAACTTTTAATGAAACGAATGATAAATGGTATTGGGCTGTACCGTCACACCTTTATACGCAATCAACTCACTCACTGTCACCAACTGGTAGCCCTGTTCCACCAACCACGGAACCAACTGCTCCGTTGCCGCTGCTGTGGCTGTGTACAGCTCGTGCATCAGAATAATGTCCCCATCCTTCACCTTGCTCTTCACAATATCAATGGTCTTTTGGGTATTTCTATGGCTCCAATCCTTGGTATCTATGCTCCACAAAATAATCGGATAATTGACATTTGCAAGCACTGTACGGCTGCTATTTCCTCCCGGAAGTCTCACCAGAGTTGGAGTCACTCCCGTCACAGATGCAACTGCTGCATTGCACTGCTCCACCTGAGAACGAATCGCTGCTGCCCCCAGCTTATTCAAATATTTGTGATTCTGCGTATGATTGGCTATCTCAAAGCCTTCCTCCACCATCCGACGCAACTCTTTCGTATAAAGAGGCACTCTCTCGCCCACCACAAAAAAGGTACAGCGGCTGTTATACTGCTGCATCACATCCATGATGCGATTTCCCACAGGAGCATAAGGTCCATCATCAAAGGTCAAAGCCACCATGGGTTTTTGCGGGTCTATGCCCCTCGGATTGTCATTGTTTGCCTCCTCACTCTCCGTCTCGGCATCCGTTTCTTGCTGTGCATTCGTTTCCTGCTCTGTCTCAGTCTCTGTCCCTAGACTCTCGCTCTCTTTTGCCTCATCTGTCTGCTGTTGCTGTGCATCCGCAGTTTCCAAAGCCGCTGGCCCACTTGCTCCGTTTGCCAGATTGGGATTTTCCTGAAGCAAAGTTGCATAATCGACCTCATTGCCCTGTCCATCCACCAACTTGGCTCCTGAAGGGCCTCCCTCGGACACCCAATGGTAGCCCTCCGGCAGCTCCTGTGCCAATGCTGTCTGGGTACAGAGACCGAACAAAAGAGCCAACAGGAGTCCAGCTATCCTTTTTTTGCCTGTCACTCTCTTATGTTTTTCTCTCAAAATTTGTTTCTTCATCTTAAATTCCCCCGTTCTCCCACATAGATTCTTTGGAGTTGCTATGCCCATTCTAACACAGAAAAAATGAACAGGGAAGAGGATTCTTTGATGCCAAAGGTACTTGGTTGCTTTTATCGAAAATCTATGCTACCATGAGAAAAACATTTACGTTCTATCTTGGGGCGGCAACCGCCCTGTAAACTTGGAGGATTTATGTATCAAACAACAGTAACACTTAAAAAAGGAAGCGGCCGTGCCTTAAAGGCAGGCGGAATGTGGGTTTATGACAATGAAATCGCCAATATCCATGGCGATTTTGAAAACGGAGATATGGTGACGGTATTGGATTTTGATGGGTATGAGCTGGGCTGCGGCTTTCTCAATACCAATTCCAAGCTCACCGTGCGGATGATGTCCCGAAAAAAAGATACCCTAGTGGATGACGCTTTTTTAAAGATGCGAGTAAGAAATGCTTGGGAATACCGCAAGACAACTGTGGACACCTCAAGCTGCCGCCTGATTTTTGGAGAAGCCGATTTTCTTCCCGGATTGGTCGTAGATAAATTTTCGGATGTTTTGGTGGTGGAGTCCCTTGCATTGGGCATAGACAGACTCAAAATGCAAATTTTAGATGCACTACGTGAGGTGCTTGCTGAGGACGGCATCCAAATCCGTGGCATCTATGAGAGAAGCGACGCAAAAGTTCGGCTTCAGGAAGGTATGGAAAGAGTCAAAGGCTTTCTCGGAGACCCTTTCGATACCAAGGTAGAAATCTTAGAAAATGGGGTTCGTTATCTGGTTGATGTCAAAGACGGCCAGAAAACGGGTTTCTTCTTAGACCAAAAATATAACCGACTGGCCATTCAACGTCTTTGCAAAGACAAACGAGTGCTGGACTGCTTTACTCACACTGGCTCTTTTGCTCTCAATGCTGGAATTGCTGGGGCCAAGGAAGTTCTTGGCGTTGACGCTTCGGAGCTTGGAGTTGCACAGGCAAGAGAGAATGCCATCCTCAATCATCTGGAAGACAGAGTTCGTTTTACCTGTGCCGATGTCTTTGATTTGTTGCCCTCTCTTGAGGAAAAGAAAGAGCAATTTGATGTGGTGATTTTGGACCCGCCAGCCTTCACAAAGTCCCGCAATTCTGTCAAAAATGCCGTGAAAGGATATCGGGAAATCAATCTGCGAGGTCTCAAATTGGTGAAAGATGGCGGCTATCTCGCTACCTGCTCCTGCTCTCACTTTATGACTCCGGAACTCTTCACCAAGACCATTGCTGAGGCGGCTCGAGGCGTACATAAGCGGCTCCGTCAGGTGGAATATCGCACCCAGTCCCCTGACCATCCGATTCTTTGGGCAGCGGACGAGTCCTATTATCTGAAATTTTACATTTTTCAGGTATGCGACGAACGTTGATACTGTCTGGCATCTTTCAAGAAACTTGCTATGATGAGCACTATCACGATTCCTATCGGAAAAGCGGCTATGATGGATACACTTTGCAGATTTGTCATTGAATTCTCACTGAATACCAAGGCAACTGGAAGCAGAGTCAACAACAAGGCCCAAAAGATTTTTATGAAGCTATGTGCCTCCTCATCGTTATTTAAAGCTTTATAGCTGTAGGAGGCCGCCACCAAGGTGATGGCATCAAAGCTTGTGGCATAGAAGGCCACCATCGTGACTATCAGCAGTACCATCACAAAGGCCGCCAGTGGCAGAGTTTGAATAATCTGCAGGATGGTATCGTATAGATTTCCACTTTCGGCATAGACCGCCAGCACATCCATGGCACCGGAAACCTGCAGTCCCAGACTATAATTTCCCAAAATCAAAAAGCTGGTAAACGTTCCACCCAGTCCAAACACATATCCACCCAGAATGGTCTGGCGTATGGTTCTTCCTTTTGAGATATTTCCGATAAAGAAGGGAGTTGCTACACACCAGACCATCCAGTAGGACCAGTAAAAAATGGTCCAAGTCTGCGGGAAGGAGGTCGTTCTCTCTGGGTCTGTGTAGGTGGCCATCTGGAAGAAATTTTGCACCAGATTTCCCACCGCTTCCAATCCTGTCTCCACAATGTATCCCATCTCTCCGCCAAAGAAAAATACATAAGCAAGCAGAGCAAAAAACAAATATACACAGGAAGTTGCCAACTTTGCGATGGCTGTCATTCCCTTAGCAACCGAGAAGGTATAAACAATACAAACCACAACAAGAATGCCTATTGTCACCCATTTGGAGTCCGGCAATCCAAACAAAACGGTCAAAATCTGTGCCATCAGAGGAGTTGCAAGGCTGAAGGTGGTTGCTGTTCCTGCCAAGAGAGCAAACACTGCCAACAAATCAATACAGGTTCCAAGTATCCCATCGGTATATTTTCCCAAAATCGGGCGGCAGGCCTCCGAATATTTCTGTTTCTTGCACTTTCGCACATGTAACATGAAGCCAAAGGCCACCGCTAACACCACATAAAAGCTCCATGGAATCGGTCCCCAATGAAAAATCGGATAGGTACTTGACCACTTCTGCACGGAACCTAACTCCTTGAGATAGGGGTCATTCGCATACAAAACCCACTCGCACAAAGAATAAAATAAAATATCCGCTGCCAAACCAGAGGTAAACATCATGGAACCCCATGCAAAAGAAGAATATTGCGGTTTCTCCCCCTTTCCGCCTAAACGGATGTCACCATACTTAGAAAAGGCAATGTAAATGGAGAGCAAAAACACGCCCAAACCAATCACCAGATAGTACACTCCCATCTCATCTCCCAAGATGTAACGGATGGAAGCAAGCACTCTCTTTGCGTTTTCTGGAAAGGCCACAAAGGCCACACACAAAAAGCCAATCAAAGCCAAAGGTACCAGTGTTGTCACCCAGTCAATTTCTCTTTCTTTCGATTTTTTCATCACAAAATCCTTCCCGCTGTCCTGCCAGCCATTTGTTCATTTTTTGTTATTTTTATTTATTTTTGAACATTATAGCACAGGCTCTTCGATTTTGCAAGAAAGAATCCACCGATGCGAGCTATCTCTCATCCCCAAAAAAGAAGAGAGCCACCGTTCCCGGACCGGTATGGGAGCCTATCACAGCTCCAATGTTTTGAATCTGCACCTTTCCATCCAGTTTGGGGAATTTTTTCTCTATCATCTCCGCCAGCGTCTTGGCATCCTCCAGACAAGCCGATTGAGACAGATAGCACTTTCCAGCATAGTCCAATCCTCCCTCTGCATGGAGTTCCATCTGTCGAAGCATCTCCTCCATCGCTCTCTTTTTGCCCCTACACTTCGTTCGGGGAATCAATTTCCCCTCCTGATTCACATGCAACACCGGACAAATCTTTAGAACCGTTCCAAAAAAAGCGGAGGCAGCGGAAATTCTTCCACCTCGAAAATAACTGGTCAGGTCACTGGAGAAAAACCAATGATGCACATGATTTTTGTTTTCCTCCACCCATTGAAACACTTCCTCAATCTCCATCTCCTGATCCCTCTTCTCGCAAGCGGCTGTGACCAAAAGTCCATAACCGGAGGAAGCGGATAAGGAGTCCGAAACCAATATTTTCCGGTCGGGATACTTTTCTTGAAGCATCTCCTGTGCCACCCTCGCTGAATTATAGGTTCCAGAAATACCAGAGGAAAGAGTCAGGTGCAGCACATCTTTTCCCTCCTTCAAGAAAGGCTCAAAATGCGAAAGATACTGCTCCACGTTGACCTGAGAGGTTGTGGGCTGTGCTCCCTTTTCGATTTTCTGATAAAATTCCGCAAAAGGAATGGAACGCCCCAAATCGTCCTCATACTCCCTGCCATCTATCTGGTAATGAAAACAAACATAAGGAATCTTATTCTTTTCAAAAAATTCTGCTGGCATATCTGCCGTTGAACAACACGATAAAACAAACTTTGGCATATCACCATTCCCCCTTTTCTCAATTATCAAACTTTGCCTTGCCGAAACATCCACATCATCTCATGCGTCAGGCTGATGTCCGTTCCGTCCGCCGGAACCTCTGCCCTCTCCACCCACTCCGCTGAGGCAAGTTCGTCCTCCTGAAGGCGAATGGGGCCTTCTTCCTCGGCCTCACAGAAGAATCCAAACAGCAAGGTGTCCGAGAAAGACCACGGCTGGCTCTTATAATAGGTAAGATTCTTCACAGAAAGCCCTACTTCTTCCATCACCTCTCGGTGAACGGTTTCTTCTATCGTCTCTCCAATCTCGGCAAAGCCTGCCACCAATGCATAGTTGGCATACTCCCGTCCAGCATACTTTGTCAGCAGTATCTTGTCCCCCTTTGTGATTCCCACAATCACAGCCGGAGCAATCACTGGATACTGTTGGTTGTGACACTGCTCACAATACAACATTCTTTCTTTTTTATCTGGCAACATCCGTCCTCCGCACATACCACAAAAACGATTTCTCTGATACCAGTGAAACAGCTGGGAACCCGTGATGGCTGCGAAGGCCAGATGCTGTGGGATTTTCTTTCGCAAACTCCGAATCGGAACCGAGTGATAGCCCTCCGGTTTTTGAGAAAGTTTCTTGGCATCCAAAAGATAATACTTTTGGCTGTCAATCGTAAAAGCGTAGGTCATTTGCTCACCATTTTCTGGCAATTCCCCATAGAGTGGAAGCACAATCTCCCCATTCTCCAGCTCGTTCAGCCAAATCATTCCGTCCTGATACAACAAAATCACACTGTCCTTTTCCGGAGTGGACGGGCGGTATTCGTTGTGATAGGTATGAGGTGCTATGTCCTGAATCATCTGTATCGTCTCCTTTGTCTCAAACATTCGTCCTAGCATCCTAGTATAGTCCGAATTGTTTGCCTCGTCAATACAGGCTTTGGGAAAGCAAAGGATTTTACCATGCAGAGAATAAGCCTTTTCGTATGGTCTCCAGCACGGCCTCCACACTTCTTTCTCTCACTGGAAGCACCCATTCTGGCTCATGTATCTGCTCCAGATAGTGTGCATCAGAATTACATAAAATGCGACAGTGTTCCAGATAGGGATGCTGTCGCTTTAGTTCGTGCAGTTTTTTGACTTGCTTTAGCTCCACGCTTTGAAATTTGCTGTCCGGAGGAATCGCTCCCAAACTGGCAAGCAGACTATTCGCATCTTTGTCTATGTGTGCCGGAAACATAACACCTCCGTAGGAAGCAGCAAGCTCCCAGAGATGGTCAATCGAAATGTCTGTACTATTAATAAGAAGTTTCTCCAACTTTCCGGTCACGGTATCTTCCTTTCCGTAGATTTGCTGTTTGCCAAAAATAAGCTCATCATTGGGAAAGGGCAGCAGCCTCTCATACACGTAGGAGTCAAAACGAAGAGCTGCCTCCAACGTGGGAAAGAGACAGACTGCATGAATCTCCTCCGCCGTTGTCACCTCCATCCCTGCTATCGCTAGCACACCATATTCCTCGGCAAAATGCAAAAAAGCCGGACAGTTGCGACAGGAATTGTGGTCGGTCAAGGCCACCACATCC
The DNA here is from genome assembly GCA_030524485.1 of bacterium. Lineage (GTDB taxonomy): Bacteria > Bacillota > Clostridia > Lachnospirales > Lachnospiraceae > CAJMNU01. Next base: position 41,264 of record JAUNGR010000001.1, read on the forward strand.
AAGCCCTTCAGAGCCGCCATACCCGCTATGTTTGCCGGTGTCATGTCCTCGTCCCCACAGGGAGAGAGACAGGAATGTATGTGCAAATCGTAAGTTAATTCCATTCCTCTCCCTCTTTCTGCAATTTGCTCCAAATTTTTAAGGCTGCCTCAAAAATCGGCTCTGACGTGGACAAGACCGTGATTTCCTGCTGCATTGCCTTTTTTTCTGCCATCTCGTCCAAGGCAGCTCCCTCTGCTAAAATCACACAGGCAGCTTCGGTCAGAGCCGTCACCGCCAGTGTATTCATATTTCCCATCACCGTCACCCAAGCACAGCCTTCTGGTGCCCGACTCATCGCCACACTCAGCAAATCGCAGCAAAAAGGCCTGCTGATGCTTCTTTCGGTATTCTCTCCCACATGCACCACAGCAAACATACCGCTGTCAATCAACTCCTGAACCGTCATCTTCCTTCTGTCCCCTCTCTTCCAATAATCGCTGTAAATCGTCCTTGATGCGATAGATGCAATCTTTCTCAGAGGCTTCCCCTCTCACAATGTCCTCCGCTAGGGCACGACAAGTCGGTGCCCCGCAGGAACCACAGTCCAAACCAGGCAAACGTCTTGCAAGCCTTTCCGCCTGATTGAGGCGGGAAAAACTCTCCATCATGGTATCCCCAAGGTTAAATACCGGCTCGTACTTCAGCTCTCTCGTCCATTGAATCCGATGCTTGGCCTCTTGATCCTCGGCATCCGCCATATGGCTTTTTGCCACCGGCATATATTTGCGCAGACGTTTGAGTTTCACCTCCGCTACATAAGGATTTTCCACGGTGAGCACACCACCGACGCAACCGCCGCTACAGGCGTTCAGTTCAATGAATTCCAGATTATCAATCTTTTGGTCCTCCAAATCCTCCAGCACTCGAATCACATTTTCAATGCCATCCGCTGCCAGATAGCTGTCCGTCAAAAGCCCACTCGCCTCCCCGCCGCTACGCCCCCAGCTCACACCGATTTTTCCAGAGAGAGCTAACTCTGGAGCATCCATTCCCACTGCTTTCATGTGGCTCAAGAGCTTCGGATACACTTCCTTGATGGCTAAAACCCTATCCACCTCACTTTTCTCCACACAGAGTGGATTTTTTACATAGCTTACCTTGGAAGGACAGGGGGAAATAAAAACAATGCCTATCTGTTCTCTGGGCAGACCAGTTTTTTTCATGGCTCTCTGCACCGCTATCTGTGCTGCCACCTCTATCGGAGGCTTTAGGGGAAGTAAGTGGTCAATCAAATTCGGAAACTTTACCCGAATCAGCCTCACCACAGAGGGACAGGCCGTGCTGATAAGAGGCATCTGCTCCCTGTGTTCTTTCAGGTACTCTCTCGTCGCATCGCTGACAATCTCCGCTGCTGCACTCACCTCATACACATCGTCAAACCCCAGCCGAAGCAAGGCAGCCAACACAATGTTGACATCCTCCAAATTGTTAAACTGGCTGTACAAAGACGGAGCCGGAAGTGCCACCGTATAAGCAAAATCCTTGAGCACATCCAGCTTGTCATACACCGCCAGCTTCGCATGGTGCGGGCAGATGCGAATGCACTCTCCACAATCGATGCAAAATTTTTTATTAATCTGTGCCGTCTTGTTCCGAACTCGAATCGCTCCGGTCGGGCAACGCTTGATACAGTTGATACACCCCTTACACAGACTCTCATCCAACCGCACAGAATGGTAAAATTTATCCATTCCATCACCCCAATCACATATTGACAATCATCGTAATTGTCGTTCCCACCCCAAGCTCGGTCTCTATCTTCATATCATCCGAATACTTTTTCATGTTCGGCAAACCCATCCCTGCCCCAAAGCCCAGCGAGCGCACCTCATCCGGAGCCGTGGAATAGCCCGCCTTCATCGCTAATTCGATGTCCGGAATCCCTGGACCTACATCGGCAAGAATCATCTTTACCTTTTCTGGTGAGATTTCCACCTCAATCTTCCCGCCTTTGGCATGAATCACCATGTTGATTTCCCCCTCATACATGGCTATCGCTACCTTTCTGACCACCGCGGGATCTGCTCCCAGCATCTTTAATTTTGCCTTGACATCGCTGCTTGCCTCCCCCGCACGGGTGAAATCGTCATGCGGAACCACATAACTCAACAGGATTTGCTCCTCCATCAGATTGCACCTCCGTTCAGACCGGCCTGATAGAGCATCCCACAGGCTGAGAACATCCTGTGACCTGTGGCCAACACAACAAGATTTCTTTCCCTCGCCATCTGAAGTATAGTCTCATCCGGCTTCTTCCCCCTCACAAAGATGATACAGACAATGTCCAACATCTCTGCTGTCCGTATCACCTGCGGATTACACAATCCAGTCAGCAAAATGGAATGGTCTTTTGAGAAAGCCAACACATCACTCATCATATCCGAGCCACAGGCACTCCTTACCTCCTGCTCCAACAATTCCTCCCCGACCAGCACTCTGGCTCCCAATACCGCACACGCATCCTTTACTGTCACAACAATGCCTCCTTTTTTCGCCTTGTTTTCTGTTTTGTTTTACCTTTGATTTTTAGTTTCGTTTTCCGTATCTCTCACTCTTCACAGCTCCATATCCTATTAAAATTCTAGGTCTTTTTTTATATACAGAATATTAGATACTATCAGAATACCATGTATTTTAGCAATAATCAACAAAGTGTATTTTTATTTTATAAAGTTTTTTTGGGATTGTTATAGATTTTTTTCTCGCTTCATGTTACTATATTGTATATATTGTTGATTCAGTTTTATCAAATCAGTGGATTCTTGCTTACAGCGAATCCCTATAAGGAGGTTACATTCATGGCGTGTAAGAAACAAGGAGTTCCTTTTCAGGGAACGAGCGAGCAGGAAGCGGCACTCCGCCAGAGCATTGCAGAGCTAAAAGACATGCAGGGTGCATTGATGCCGATTCTTCAGAAGGCTCAGGAAATTTACGGTTATCTTCCCATCGAGGTTCAGACTCTGATTTCCGACGAAACCGGAATTCCGCTCGAAAAAATTTACGGGGTTACTACCTTTTATTCGCAGTTCGCACTTCAGCCCAAGGGACGTTATCAAATTTCCGTCTGTCTTGGCACGGCCTGCTACGTGAAAGGCTCGGGCGACATCTTTAAGAAACTGGAAGACCTTTTGGGCATCACAAACGGACAGTGTACCTCCGATGGCAAGTTCTCATTGGACTCCTGCCGCTGTGTGGGAGCCTGTGGTCTGGCTCCAGTTATGATGATCAACGATGAGGTGTATGGCCGCTTGACACCGGACGATATCCCCAGCATTCTGGCAAAATACAAATAAGCCTATGATGCCTGAGATTTCTTTAAATATTTTGGATGTGGCAGAGAATTCGACGAGAGCTGGTGCCTCTTTGGTCTCGATTTCGGTACAGATTGACACCGCGAATGATAGACTGTCTGTTCGGATTCAGGACGATGGCTGCGGAATGACAGCTGAGCAGATAGCTCAGGTCACAGACCCCTTTTTTACCACCCGAAAGACACGCAAGGTAGGACTTGGTGTTCCTTTTTTTAAGAGTGCGGCGGAACTGACTGGAGGAAGTTTTTCCATCGCCTCCACTGTGGGAGTGGGAACCTGTGTGACGGCTGTATTTGTGCTTTCCAGCATTGACCGTATGCCTCTCGGGGATATGACAGCGACCATGCATTCTCTGATTGTTTATCATCCAGAGACCGATTTTCTTTATACGTATCAGTATGACGAGCGTTCCTTTACTCTGGACACCAGAGAGTTTCGTCAGATTTTAGAGGGGCTTCCCTTGGATACTCCCGAGGTTTCTCAGTACATTCGAGAGTATTTAATGGAAAACAAAGCAGAAACAGATAATGGCAGATTGATTTGACAGGAGGTTATAAATAGATGAAATCACTCGAGGAATTAAAAGCAATCCGTGCAAAAATGCAGGGACAGGTTGGTCTTCGTGCGGAGGACCACACGCACACCCGTGTGGTGGTCGGCATGGCTACCTGCGGCATTGCCAGCGGTGCAAGACCGGTTCTCAATACATTGGCAGAGGAAGTGCAAAAAAGGGCTTTGACCGGAAAGATTTCCGTCACCCAGACAGGTTGCATCGGTCTTTGTAAGTACGAGCCAATTGTGGAAGTTCTTGAACCCAATAAACCGAAGGTTACTTACATTAGAATGAATCCCCAAAAGGCACTGGATGTCATAGAGCAGCATCTCATCCGCGGTCAGGTGGTTGCCGAGTATACGCTTGGAGCGGCAGAGGATATCAAATAGGAGGAGGACACAACAGATGTATCGTTCACATGTATTGGTCTGCGGCGGAACCGGATGTACTTCTTCCGGCAGCCAGCAGATTATTGACACCCTGCAAAAAGAACTGGAGAAAGTCGGTTTACAGGACGAAGTCTCCGTAGTACAGACTGGATGCCATGGTCTCTGTGCCTTGGGTCCGATTATGATTGTGTATCCGGATGCGAGCTTTTACTCCATGGTAAAAGTAGAGGACATTCCGGAGATTGTTTCCGAGCACTTATTAAAGGGACGCGTTGTGACCCGACTGCTCTATAAGGAGACCGTCAGTGCTTCCGGCATCAAGTCCTTAAGTGACACCGATTTCTATAAAAAACAGCACCGCATTGCCCTTCGCAACTGTGGTGTCATCAATCCGGAGGTGATTGAGGAATACATAGGCACCGGCGGTTATGCGGCTCTCGGAAAGGTTTTGACGGAGATGACTCCCGATGATGTCATTCAGACCATCCTAGACAGCGGTCTGCGCGGACGAGGCGGCGGCGGTTTCCCCACCGGTCTCAAATGGAAGCTGACCAAACAGAATCAAGCAGATCAAAAGTATGTCTGTTGTAATGCAGATGAGGGCGACCCCGGAGCTTTCATGGACCGCTCCATCTTGGAGGGCGACCCCCATGCTGTTTTGGAGGCGATGGCGATTGCAGGCTATGCCGTAGGTGCAAACCAAGGTTATATCTACGTTCGTGCGGAGTACCCGATTGCCGTGGACCGTCTTCGCATTGCCATCAATCAGGCACGAGAGGCTGAATTGCTGGGAAAAGATATCTTTGGCTCCGGCTTTGATTTTGACATTGACCTCCGTCTCGGTGCAGGTGCCTTCGTCTGCGGCGAGGAGACCGCTCTGATGACTTCCATTGAGGGCAACCGTGGTGAGCCGAGACCCAGACCTCCGTTCCCGGCTCAAAAGGGTCTATTCCAGAAGCCAACTCTCTTAAATAATGTGGAGACTTATGCAAACATTCCTCAGATTATCTTAAACGGTGCGGAATGGTTTGCCTCCATGGGTACCGAAAAGTCCAAGGGTACTAAGGTGTTCGCTCTCGGTGGCAAGATTAACAACACCGGTCTTGTGGAGATTCCCATGGGTACGACTCTGCGCACTGTCATCGAAGAGATTGGCGGTGGCATCCCGAACGGTAAGAAATTTAAGGCCGCTCAGACCGGCGGTCCTTCCGGCGGCTGCATTCCGGCAGAGCACTTTGATGTTCCGATTGATTATGACAACCTGATTGCTATCGGCTCCATGATGGGTTCCGGCGGTCTGATTGTTCTGGATGAGGATGACTGTATGGTTGACATCGCCAAGTTCTTCTTGGAATTTACCGTGGATGAGTCCTGCGGAAAGTGTACGCCCTGCCGCATCGGAACCAAGCGTATGCTTGAGATTCTCACCAAGATTACCAAGGGGCAGGCGACAATGGAAGACCTCGACCGCTTGGAACAGCTTTGTTACTACATCAAGGAAAATTCCGCCTGTGCACTTGGTCAGACGGCACCCAACCCAGTGCTTTCCACTCTGCACTACTTCCGTGATGAGTATCTCGCTCACATTCAGGATAAGACCTGTCCGGCGGGTGTTTGTAAGGCACTGCTCTCTTATCACATCGATGCGGATAAGTGTAAGGGCTGTACGCTCTGTGCCCGCAACTGTCCGAACAATGCCATCATCGGCAGCGTGAAGAATCCGCATATCATTGACCAAGAGAAGTGTATTAAGTGTGGTGCTTGTATGGAAAAATGTAGATTTGGCGCAATTTACAAGAAATAACAGTCAAAATGGCTGCCAAAGCTACCAAATGTAACGGAGGTTTTCTAACATGGAGAATATTACAATTAAAATAAATGGAATGCAAGTCAGTGCCCCCAAGGGTTCCACGATTTTGGAAGCGGCAAGACTTGCACATATTGAGATTCCTACCCTCTGCTATCTCAAAGAAATCAATGAGATTGCTGCCTGCCGCATCTGTGTGGTTGAAGTCAAGGGGGCAAAAAGCTTAGTCGCTTCCTGTGTATACCCCATCAACGAGGGCATGGAAGTATGGACGAACACACCAAAGGTTCTGGATTCCCGCAAAAAGACCTTGCAGCTCATCCTTTCCAATCACAACCGCAGCTGTCTGTCCTGTGTGCGCAGCGGCAACTGTGAATTGCAGAAATTGTGTAAGGACTTAAAGGTAGACAATGAGGCTCTGTACGACGGCGAGAAAACGCCGAGCGAGATTGATTTTTCGGCCGCTCATATGCTTCGAGACAACAGCAAGTGCATTCTTTGCCGCCGCTGTTCGGCTGTCTGTGAGAAGGTGCAGGGCATCGGTGTGATTGGAGCCAATGAGCGTGGCTTCGCTACCTTCATCGGTTCTGCCTTTGACATGGGACTGGGTGAAACCAGCTGTGTCTCCTGTGGACAGTGTATTGCGGTATGTCCAACCGGTGCTTTGAGTGAGAAAGATTCCACAGATGCTGTGTTTGCTGCGATTGCAGACCCAAGCAAGCATGTGATTGTGCAGACTGCTCCGGCTGTTCGTGCCGCTTTGGGCGAGGCTTTCGGGCTTCCGATTGGCACCAACGTGGAAGGAAAGATGGTTGCTGCTCTTCGCCGCCTTGGTTTTGAGAAGGTATTTGACACTGACTTCAGTGCTGACCTCACCATCATGGAGGAAGCACATGAATTTCTTGATAGAGTACAAAACGGAGGCGTACTGCCGATGATTACTTCCTGCTCCCCTGGATGGATTAAGTACTGCGAGCACTACTTCCCAGAGATGACGGAGAATCTCTCCTCCTGCAAGTCCCCGCAGCAGATGTTCGGAGCAATCGCAAAGTCCTACTATGCAGAGAAGATGGGCTGGGATGCAAAGGATATCGTTTCTGTCAGCGTCATGCCTTGTACGGCAAAGAAGTTCGAGATTGGACGTAAGGACCAAGCTGCAAATGGGGTGCCGGATGTGGACTTTGTTCTGACCACCAGAGAACTGGCACGCATGATTGAACGTACCGGTATGCAATTCTTGGCTCTTCCGGAGGAAGAATATGACCTGCCTCTGGGCATCGACAGCGGTGCAGCCGTTATTTTCGGTGCAACTGGCGGTGTAATGGAAGCAGCTCTGCGTACTGCAGTGGAGACCTTGAGCGGCGAGGAACTTCCGAGCGTAGACTTCACCGAGGTTCGTGGAACTCAGGGCATAAAAGAGGCAACGTATCAGGTGGCTGGTATGGATGTGAAGGTCGCTGTTGCGTCCGGATTGAAGAATGCGAAAGAACTCTTGGAGAATGTGAAGTCTGGAAAGGCCAGCTATCACTTTATTGAGATTATGGGCTGTCCGGGTGGCTGCGTCAATGGAGGTGGTCAACCGCAGCAGCCAGCGAGTGTGAGAAATACCGTGGATATCCGTGCTTTACGTGCAAAGGTATTGTATGATGCCGATGCGAATAATCCGATCAGGAAGTCTCATGAGAATCCAGCGATTAAGGAGCTGTATGCGACTTATCTTGGAGAGCCGGGAAGTGAGAAGGCACATCATTTGCTGCATACTAGCTATGTGAAGAGACGCATTAATGAAATTTAAAGGCTGAATTTATAACCAATAGTCCGCTGGACTGTGCCAGTAAGGAGTCGCAGACACGCTCTCGCTCAGCATTCGAAGTAGCGGTACCTAAGACGCAAGAAAACTGCGTCTAAGTACCGACTTCTCATTATGGTCTGACTGTCTCCTTCTGGCAGCAGCTCCAGCTACCTTCTATACAATCTATTTGTTTAGCTTTCGTTTGACCGCAGGCTAAATCAACAACTGTGAATCGTCTCCGTAAAAGACAAAATAAGAGGTATCCTAGTTAATACTTTTTCTAGGATACCTCTTGGTTTACCACTAACCCTTAAAACTCAAACATCCTTGACGCTCTCTGGGATAATAATATGAACCGTAGTGAGAACAGTACTGTCGTCCATTGCTATCTCTATCATATGGACTCCAGTAAATACATCCGTCCGCACAATTATATCCGCAGAAGGTTCCCTTCGGAAGACTAATCTCCTTTAACTCTTTTTTTACATTCTTCATTTTTTTCCTCCTTATATTATTTTTATTGGTACTTTTACTATTCTTAGATTATCCATATCCCATATAGCTAAAAATAGCAAAATTTCCTGCTTAGGTATTACAATTGGAAAATACAAACTTTTCAGGCAGTTCTTATTTATTGCCATTATTCTTTTTATGTACTCTTTATCCCCTACAGACAAGCACCTTTGTTCCGATAAATGTGTATGAAAAATCCCACAAAATTCTATTTTCTCTTCATTCCATATCTGGAAAGTTTGATTTAATAGTACACTATCTGGAATATAAGTTGCTTTTTCTTTCGATTGTATCCCTACATCAAACACCACTTTGTCTATGATGCCATTTTTTTCTCCTATATATCCTCCCATTTCTGGTGGAGCAATATGGCATTTATCTAAAATTTCATCATAAATCCTTTTAGATATTTTCTTCTCCATACTTATTCATCTAGCTTCTGACTAACTTGAATAAAAATGAGATTATAATAAGTGTTGAAAATGGCACTCCTACGACAAGAGCTGCCAAAAGCTTGACAAGAATGTTCACTGGTTTTTTCTGATCTAGCCAACTACTCCGACCGGTTAACCATCTCCAGCCCACAAAACCAGCAAAAAGCATGTACAAAAGTACAAGGATATCTTCTTTCATTTATTTTTTTCCTTTCTTTATCTAATCTTATGTTTATTTATAATTCTACACATCTACTATTTAGGATTTTTAGTATAAGTAGGGTAATCTCTTTTAATATAGTTGATCATATTATTAATATAGTCTTCCCCTCCAACCAATCCTCTCTCTACCAAGATATCTAATCTGATCTTAGCCTCCCTACTCTCTTCTTCCGCACTATTCCCATGGAGAAATGCACATACAATCCAAAACACTCCATTTTCTATTGTACAATCATGTCGTCCTTTGGTTTGAATATTTAAATCTCCCAATGCAATCTGGGCTTTAGCGTGTCCCTGTTTTGATGCCATCTCCAGATACTGTAAAGCTCTCTGTTTTTTGAAAATCACCCCCATCTCACCTATTTTATAAAGCTCTCCTAATGAATATTGTGCGTCAGCTACCCCCTTTTCAGCTGCAAACTGCATATACAACCACGCTTTTATTTTATTTTTCTTTGTTCCTGTTCCAAATAAATATCCAAGAGCAGTCATAAAGGAAGCCTTTGGGTCCCCCTTATCTGCAGCCATTTTATAGTACTTCTGGGCTTTTGTATCATTCTTCTCTGTATATAGCCCCTTATTAAAACAATCAGCTACTATAAGCATCGTTTTAACATCTCCAACCTCTGCCTTTCTTATTAAGCTGTCAAATTCTTTATCCATCTCATCTTCCTTTCATGCATAGTAGTGTTCCACCGCAGGCGAATCATATCCGTTTTCTATGATAGTTTATACTATATCATTCGAGCGATTTTCGATTTTCCCGATAAAAATATGTTTTTTTCGAGAAATTAAATCCTACCTAATTTTCTTCTATGTAAATCTCGAATTCTTCTTCTGGAATATCTTCTAATACCCCCTTCATATAGTTTCCCTTTGATTCCAAAGGAATTTCAATCGTAGGTTGAGTTGCAAACTTTACGCTAACTTTATAGTCAGCACTCTCTGTTTGTATTCTAAACTGAATCATAAGTTTGTGTCTTTCTGCATCAAAAATAAAGTATGTTCCCTCATCATCTAAATCCACCATATGTAATGTAGACTTTTTTATGTTGCCACCTCTAACCGCTCCTGACAAAGTCTGTTCAAATGAAAAAACTGCTGTATCCTGTGGAACCTGTTCACAAATCAACGACATTCTATTCTGTATGTATTCATAACTCACCTTCAATACTGCTAGAGCCTTCTTTACCTTTATTGGTATTTCTTTTGACATTTGTATGTAGCTCAAACTTGTCGCATCTAATATTGCTACTAAAACACAATACTTATTAAAACATTCTCTACATATTTTCATATGTTCTAGTTGTTTTTCTTCTTCTACATTCAGTGGCTTCATATTACGAGACAACTCTGCCAAATTATATAACTGTTCTTCTGTTATATGCATCTATTTTCCTCCTTTCACTAAACGATATATCTTGTCATTTTCTGGTACGTACTTCATCACAGATTCTACCAGTTTGGGGTCTTTAATAACAATTTCATGAATTTCCTGCACCAAGCTCTTATGAAAGTTCTCTGACCAATAATCGATCTTTCGTTTATCATATTCTTTAGTATATATGACATCTTTCAAACTCACTTGTCCAGCAGCTACAGGTATCTCTAATTGGGTCCAAAATTCTTCTCCCCAACTAAGCGTGGGACTAATAAATTTTTTCATTTCTATTTCAGATTCTTCTCCAAGCACTTTTATTGTCTTATCTTTCATATAATCGAAAGCCCACTTTGCTGAAGCCATCTTCCCTTCTGCTATGGTTTTAATTTCATGATTAATATGTAAAACATGAGGTAAAATCCTAGCATAAAAAATAGCTAATTTTCTTTGAGGTTCTGTATTAGAACTAACTAATGTTCGACAATAAAGAAGAAATAACTGTTCAAAAACTTTATTTATATCTTCTATATAAGCTGTCCTTTCTAAGTCGAATCTTTTATCTTCCACTATATCCGCATAACTCCTATTACCATCCGGTAAAATAGCATCTAAAAAAATCAGTTCTCCTTTGTCTTTGTCAACAATACTTTTTCTACTACGCACAACATCTATTGCTTTATGATGATAGATTCCTTTGCAGTAACGTGAAAATTCTACATCTAGCTTTCCATCTTCTCTGCTTTTACAGATCTTCTTCCATATAGCTAAATGCACCTCCTGCTTGACAGTATGTTTTGAATCCTCATCGTAACATTTATTCTGTTTTAATAAACGTCGAACCAAACTAGCATATATGGAATCTGTCAACTCAACAAGCTGAATAAATAATCTTTCATCATTAGAAAAATAATATTCCTCATATATCTCTTGGACTTTCTCAAATTTTTCCTGATTATAAGTTTTAGCTTGTGTAGTATTTCTTTTTTTCTCCATAACTAAATTATCTCCCCTTATCATCAGCACTCATATATCTATGGCTTAATAGCACTCATAGCAAATAAATCCTCCCCAAAATATTTCATTTCTAAACGGCTTAAATCTGCCATTTTTTCTCTCAAGTTCTTGCATGAGTTGTATGCCATCTAAATCTAACATCTCATATATGTTAGATTGAAACCATCCCTGTTTCTTTAAATCATCTATTGTCACATCCTTGAGGTAGTTTTTTGCTTTATTTAAGGCAATGGGTGGCTCCTTACATTCATTTGCATAGTAATAGTAAAAAGCATCCATAAATACAGCAGAAGCAACATCCGCAACGCTCCATAAATTAGAGATAATGTACTTTGTTCCCGCAGCTGAAAATGCACTGATCATTCCATAAAATCCAGCATCCAAAACAACATCATTCATTCCAGATAGGCATGACGATAAAACAACCAATTTTGTTGACGAAAGATCCATGCGGCTGACTTCATCTGCTGTAAGCAAACCGTTTCCATACTTGGAATTTATTTCCCCAGCTTGATAGCGATTCTTTACACCTGCAAATACTAAATAAGATGAGTACGGCGAAGCATATTCACTATCTAGCTCAAAATGACCATGAGTTGCTATATGAAGGTTCTCATATCCCTTTGCAGATAAAACCTTCTCTTTTGTTGCATTTAAACCAGTATAAAGCTCTCCTCCTACTCTTTTTCCAACCTTATATGCTTCTACCTTTGAGAATGGTAAAGAATTAAATCTACTAATATTCATCATTTTTTTATATTCATTATTTTCTGCAGCAGTACTTTCTGAGCCAATGTGTTTTTCTACCACCTCATACTCAGGAGCACTGATAATTAAAGTTCCTTTACCACAAGTTACATTGTCACTAGCAAAAAGGAAATCTCTTGCACATTCCATTTTGACAAAATTATGTTTATCTGTAAGCTTATCTTTATCTTCAATGTACAGTAACTCGAAAGGAAGGTTCACCAACTCGTTATCAGGTGCAATGAATAGAGTTCCATATCCTTCAATGTATGGTATAACAGGCAAGATGAGTGTCTCATATAAACGTGTCCTTATGCTATTAAGCTCATCTATTTCTTCTATTCCCTCTCCAAGCGAAAGACGTTGCATGATCGATACAAACGACCTAGCATCTTCCATGACTGCCACCCCATTTGGTATTGTGATGCGATGCATATTACACTGTCCATCATTTTTGGTTGTTATATAAACATCGAATGACATGTACTTTACTTCTGAAAATGCTTCATCAAGTGTCAACGAATCATAATTGCTCAATGTTAGATAATATTCTAATACTGCTGAATCATTTGGTATTGCAGTTTTAACTGCACTTAAAGTAATTTCTGTAAATTCAATCTCTTGAGGAAAATTAGTGAAAAAGTTTTTTTCCAATCTAAGTAATTCTTCAGAAAGATTTTCATAAGCTTTTTCAGTATTAAACAGCATTCTTTCTACTTCGAGAGAGGCTAAACTATTTTGAACTTTTTGTATATCATGCAAAAGCTCTGGCTCAAAAAGAGCCTTGCGAATAATCTTATTCCTCTCTCTTATAGCTAAGGAAGCAACCGCTTTGAATTGTAAAAGAGTTTCATATGCAGTACTTATATCCAAATTCTGTCTTAAAATCGCATAACATCCATTAAATATCTGTTGTATGCTATTTAAAGTATTTAATAATCGAGTGTCATTCAAATATCGAACACAGCTATGCCATATCTTTGTAACTTCATTCAATGATTTCTCGATATAATAATATCCTTCACAGAATACTCCCTGTTTGCTGAGAAACTCAGCATAACCTTGATACACACGTGCTTTATTCATTGTCTGGAATTTAGTATTCCCTAAACTCTCTATTGCCTTTTCAAAATAATATCTAGCATTATTATCTCCAATATTCCACATTATTACTGCTTGATTGTAATACAGGCTTGACATTTCTACATTATCAATATCAAATTGAGTTTTATTATCTTCAATTTTTTTCAAAACTAAACTATATCTCTTTTTCTCAGCAGTAGAACAATTTCTCTTCATAATCATATATACTATGCTTCCAGAAATAAACATCCGTTTTTCATGTGACACAGCCATATTTCTACCACTCAAAATCTCCTCACATGCCCCATCTAGCATATCAATAATATTTTCAATCTCACCTCGATTATATACATTGAGCATCTGCATCTCTATAGCAAGAATGATGTTATATATTCTATATATAGTATTTTTATATGTATAATCATCTTTAGCTAATTCAATTAATTCTAAAGCCAAATTATATGCCCTATCTAGATCGTTCTGTAAAAAATAGACTAATAAGAGTTTGCTTTGTATATTGATTTTTGATATAATACTATCGTTTTCATCAGCAACATCTACTCCCAAAGCATTCAAGAATGACGATTCTGCCTGCATATAATCCCCATGATTCAAATAATATACTCCATACATATCCCAAACTATTTGCATACGAAGACACGGTATTCCAGTATATTCATATTTATAACAAAGATGTTCGTACAACTTCAAATAACTAATATATTCTTCCGTTTCTACTCTATTATGTGAATTTGAAAGTACCATATATAAAGTTTTTGCTTCCATAATCTGTAGTTGTTCTTCATCTTCTATTCCATTAAATACGCCACTTTCTATCAACTTTATAAACCGTTTTAATACATTTTCTCCATCACGACCATTTGAGAGAATGAATTTACATAAAGAGATTTCACGCAAAGCAAGCTCTGTGTAATAATTCGTATCTCCCAAAATATTTTTTCTTATTTGATGACATTTCTCAAAAGCACACAATGCATCGTTCATTCTCTCCATTTCTTCCAAAGCATATCCATACAGCCAATAGAAATCACTGGAATAAATAGATATCTCATTCTCAAAAAGTTTACACTCGCAATCACCAATCTTACAAATGCTTTCTGGATTATTATAACCAATCTGATTGAACACTCTATATACAACCTCTTTATGATCTGGATTATTTCTCTTTCTACTTAAAGAGCAGAGAGTCTCCAACAGCCTAACCGCTTGAGAACATTGCCCCAAGCTACTCATATAGTTTGCAACATCAGTAAACATAAAAAACATTTCTGGCGTAATTCCTACATCTGTCTCCGCTTTCAAATTCCAATTATAATTCTGTTCTATTATGCCATTATCATCAGGCACACAAATGACACTGAGCAAATCATAAGCATCCAGCCTTACTTGCTCAGATATTGTCCACTCGTATTCTAAGCTTTGAACATTTGAAACCAGTTCTTCCATATCCTCTTTTAACTGTTCTAGCTTATCTGAGTGTTCTAACCTCACAAACTCACATCCTACTTTAATTCGCAAAGAGAGCAATGCAACCATTACAATGTTTTCTTCATAGTCTTTTTTGCTGCTGTCCTCAGATGCTCCATCATCTGCATATCTCTCAACAAGCAAACGTCTAAAACTTTTTTCTTTTTCAGATTCAATCCGTTTGCTTATTTCTTCATACTCTTCACATATTCTTGCAACCAAGCTCTCCATACTTACGACTCCAATCTGGCATAATTCAACAAAACCACAAAAGCAGCAGTAGCACTGACTTTCATCTATATGGTGATGATTCGCCAAAGACGAACCCTATATATTATAAGTCGGCTGAGATGACGTTTTCCCGACAAAAAAATAAAAAAATTTTTTTCTAGCGTAAATTAAGCTCTGTTTTTCCCTATATTAAGAAAAGTAGGACAAATTCAGCCTTTAATTATAAGGAAATTTAATATATTTTTTCTATTGTCCAGATTCGCTAATATATGTTACTATAGAATTGAGCACAAAGCGGCCAGCCGCTATCCCAGCGATTCTTGTTCGGCTGTCTGCTGTTCTTGTACACAATAACCATTTCACACAAATAAAGGAGACCGATTCTATGGGTGGTATTTTTGGCGTTGTATCAAAAAAGAACTGTACATTAGATTTATTTTTCGGAATTGACTATCATTCCCATCTTGGCACCAGACGAGGTGGCATGGCAGTGTATGGAGCCGAGGGCTTTAACCGTAGCATCCATAACATTGAAAATTCCCCCTTCCGCACCAAGTTTGAGAGAGATGTTGCGGAGTTGCAGGGACACATGGGCATTGGCTGTATTTCCGACAATGAGCCTCAGCCTCTTTTGATTCAGTCTCATCTAGGAAGCTATGCCATCACTACCGTTGGTAAGATTAATAATGAGAAGGAACTGGTTCAAATTGCCTATGAAAAGGGACATATGCATTTCTTGGAGATGAGCGGAAGCCGCATCAACTCCACAGAGCTTGTGGCCGCTTTGATTGACCAAAAGTCCTCGTTCGAGGAAGGACTCGCTTATGCACAGGAAGTGATTGACGGCTCTATGACCATTCTTTTGATGACCAAAGACCGCCTGATTGCCGCTCGTGACCGTCTGGGTCGTACTCCTCTGGTCATCGGACAGAAAGAAGATGCTTTCTGCGTCTCCTTCGAGAGCTTTGCCTACATCAATCTAGGCTATCACGATTACTATGAACTGGGACCGGCAGAGATTGTTTCCTTGACAGCAGAAGGTATGGAGCAACTTCAAGCTCCTAATGAGGAGATGCAGATTTGTTCCTTCCTCTGGGTGTACTACGGATATCCGACTTCCAGCTATGAGGGCGTAAATGTAGAGATGATGCGTTACAAGTGCGGAGAGATGCTTGCCAAGCGTGACCTTGCAGACGGTGGTTCGATTTCTGCGGACATGGTAGCCGGTGTTCCGGATTCGGGTATCGCTCATGCGGTTGGTTATGCCAATGAATCGGGCATTCCCTTTGCCCGTCCTTTCATCAAATACACTCCCACTTGGCCTCGCTCCTTCATGCCGCAGGATCAATCTCAGAGAAATTTGATTGCACGTATGAAGTTGATTCCAGTGGATGCCCTGATTCACGACAAACGCTTGCTTTTGATTGATGACTCCATTGTGCGAGGCACTCAGCTCGGCGAGACCACAGAGTTTTTGTATAACAGTGGTGCGAAGGAAGTTCACATCCGTCCGGCTTGTCCACCGCTTTTGTTTGGCTGTCCTTACCTGAATTTCTCCCGTTCCAAGTCTGAGCTGGATCTGATTACCAGACGTGTGATTCAGGAGAGAGAGGGAGACAATGTTTCGGAGGAACTGCTTGCAGACTACGCAAATCCTGACAGCCAAAATTACAAAGAAATGGTTGAGGAAATCCGCAAGAAACTAAACTTCACCACGCTTCGCTTCCATCGTCTTGACGATTTGATTGCCTCCATCGGTCTGCCAGAAGAGAAAGTTTGTACCTATTGCTGGAACGGAAAAACCTGCTCCGGCTGCAAGGGTGCTCACAAGAAGTAAGGATACCTTTCTTCCCTAGATGCCAAAGGCACAAAGAAACCATAAGTAGACTTTTTATTCCCCCATTTACGCCGTAATTTACAGACAATACGGAGCAAATGGGGGTTTTGTATGAGAAGCTTTCGGACAGCCCTTTCAAAATCTCTCAAATCCCCCTCTTCTACGCTCCTTGTTTTTATCTATTTTGCACAAAATACAAAATCATTTTTATGCACATTGCTTATTTTTCTTTTTTTTGGAAAAAAATTCTTATGTATTCTACTCCTTGATTCCTTTTTGAAAATCTCTATAATATAGAGCATAGAAGTTGAGAGGCTTCTATAAGAGTTACAAGAAACCAGAAAACAGATTTCAAGTTGAAAAAGAAAAGGAGTTGAATATTATGAGATTTTTTGATTGGATGATGAAGAACTGGATCGCTAAGAATGAGACTGCTGATGAGATTGAGGCTTGGTTCTCTACCACAGAAATCAGCATGTAATTTTTAGGCAGATTGGATTTTGGAACCCGTAGACAGATTTCAAATTAAAAATGCAAAGGAGTGAAACATTATGAGATTTTTAAATTGGATGATGAAGAATTGGGTTATTAAGAATGAGACGGCTGACGAGATTGAGGCTTGGGCAACAACTACTACCATTATGTAAATAGAAAATTCCGATGGAGAGTATCCTGCGTGCAGGAAGCTCCAAAGGAGATATCTGTGAAAATTGGATTTATTATAAAATTTGTGGTGCCCCCCATAGGCTTGCCCATGGGAGCAGTCAATAACGATTACGTGTAAGAAGTGCTTACACTTTCATGGGTACAGACAAAGATGTACCCTATAGATTCGGTCAATAACCCCCTCTTTCTATCACATCCCCTTATGATAGAGCAAAGAGTTAAAAATAATAAATATGAAAATACCGCTGATACGCATATCCCCCTCCTTCTGGCGTATCGGCGGTATTTTACTTTGAAAGTCCCGCTGCCGATAGGCAGCGATTGCGTGTTGCCGGCTTGCACGTTCTATCTTTTCTATCTGCGGCTCATATCGAGCAGTTTGTTCTTCAAATCGTTCTCCATCTTTGCCAACTCTTGTTCGGCTGCCTGCCGTTTGGCTCTTCCATCCTCCTGAATCTTTACCACCTCATCCAAAGTGGAAATTAGGCTGGCATTGGTTGCCTTTAAGGTCTCAATGTCTATAATCCCTCTCTCAGACTCCTTCGCTGTCTCTATTGTTGACATCTTCAAGGTCTCTGCATTCTTTTTAAGTAGCTCATTGGTCATATCGGACACCTGTCTCTGTGCCTTCGCCGCCTGCGTGGAATGTTCCAGTCCTACCGCAAGCACCATCTGGCTCTTCCAGAGTGGAATGGTATTGACGATTGTGGATTGAATCTTCTCCGCCATGGTCGTGTCATTGGACTGAATCAGACGAATCTGAGGAGCCATCTGCAAGGATACCTGACGGGTCAACTCCAAATCGTAAATCTTTTTCTCAAATCTCTGGCAAAGGCTGGTCATATCGTTGACTTTCTGCACATCTTCCGCCAGACCAGTGGTTTTTGCCCTCTCCAGAAGAGCTGGAATCTCCTTCTCTCTGGTCTCCAATAGTTTTCTTTTCCCTGCCAAAATGTACATGGTCAGCTCCTTAAAATAGATGGTGTTGAGCTTGTACATCTTATCCAAAAGAGCCGCATCCTTCAAAAGGGTTCTCTGATGCCCCTCCAGAGCTTTACAAATGCGGTTGACATTCACCTCTGCCTTCTCATATTTCACTTTTAGGTCGTTTAATTTGCGGGTATTTTTCTTAAAGAAGCCAAAAAAGCCCCTGTCCTCTTCCTCATCCTCCATGGTTTTGAGCTGTGAGACCACCTCTCCTAGCATATTTCCGATTTCGCCTAAGTCCTTGGTTTTTACATTCTCTAAAGCGGTCTCGGAAAAGTCGGCTATCTTTTTTTGAGCCCCCACCCCGTACTGCAGGACAACGGTACTGTTATTCAAATCAATTTTCTGGGAAAAGTCTTGAACCTGCTTTTGCTCTGCCGGAGTCAAAACGGCCTCCAAGGTCTCCAACTCTTTCCTCGCACGCAAGAGTTCCTCCAGTTCTTTTTGAGCCTGTGCCTGTTCACTGTTTTCCTGCATCAGAGCCGTTGGCTCCTCCAACTGCATCTGCACTTGCACCTTCGAGGGTTCCTCCACCTCTACCTTCATGGCTGCCTCCATCGCATAGCCCTGTGCCGTTTCAGTCTGTACTGGCTGTGGTTTTTCTTCTTTCTTTTCCGGTTCCAAATCTAAGCTCAGGCTCTGTGCTTCTTTCAGCATAGCCTCCATATCTTCCAATCCGCTTCCCATCGCTTTGTTCTCCCTTCTCTCTGTGGCATCCTAAGAGCCTAAAAATGCAAATTTTCAAACCCTACCGGTTCTTCTCCTTTGTCATTTTTAACCAGCCCTTCCTGTTCTAACATCGTCTTCAACACAGCGGCATCGGTCTCCGCATCAAAAGCCGCATCTTGATACAAGTCGTCTAACAGACTCAAAAAGGCTCTCTCTATGGTATCTAAGGTCTTTTCTATCTCTCTTTTGGCAGACAAAATATTTTCTCCTGGAGATACTACTTTATCAAAACGCTGATACGTTTCCAATAACTTCACAGTGGTGGGAAGATAATAATCCATAAATTTGTCCATCTCATCGATTTCATCTGGATTCTCCCGCACTGCCTTAAAAATCTGTCTCACTATGGTTTCCAGACGCTCTATCTTTTGAGAAATCTCCTCACCTTCAATGGCATCGTTGGCTTCCTGTATCTTTCTCAGCAATTCGTTGCCATGTGCAATCATCGCTTTCAGCTCTGAGGAAGCGGATAATTTTCTCTCTTCCTCGGCCGCTTTCTCTGCCTTTCGTCTCTCTTCTTCCTGACGCAGCCTCTCCTGCTCCTTCTCTTCCAAACGTCTCTTGTCATAGTCTCTTTTCGCTTCTGTGTATCGCACATAGGCTTCCTGCGAAAAGGCTAGGCAGGTTTGTTCTTCGTCCATACGACTTTCTGGCAGCATCTCCGCAGCCAACATCTTTTTGAGGTCCCTGCGGATGAAATCCTCTGATTTTCCGGTCACCTCGCTCAGTTCCTTCACGGTAATGAATTCCCGCCCTCTTCCCGCCTTTGCATAGCGTTTTAGACGGCGGTTTTTTCCATTATAATGGCAGCCGACTCCCAACATTCCCACAAAGCCTGCCGTCATAATCAGGAAGAACAGGAATCCGCCCAGTGCAAAAGGATCCTGTCCGCTCACAAAAAATGCAAGTAGCATAATGAGCGAAAATATGCCTCCACAGAACAAGCCGGCAAACCCCAGAATCATACAAATCACACCGACCACCCGACCTTGGCTGCGTATCTTCACCTCTTTGAGCTTTGGAGGGATGTTTCTCTCTAATCTCGTCATCCTCTGGGGAGGCGTGCGAGTGCTCACTTCCTGCTTCGTTTGGGGCATCTGCCGAAAAATCTCTCCGCTTCCGACCCTAGGCTCTTTGGCAGAGGCTGCCGTCTTTGCAATCCTATCCTTTGCCTCCTTGAGAGCCAAATTTACAGATTCTGACACCGTATCGTTTAGTTTCCTGAAATCCATAGTATCCAAGGCTTCTTTTAAGTTCTTGGAAAACTCTTCTTCTATCTTATTCTGATTAAAATCGTTTTCTGCCATCGTCCTCTCTCCTATGTCTCTGCTTCTGTCCCCAAGATCACAGTATCAGTATATCTCAACTACCCCAAAATTTCCAGTCCCCCTGACTATCAAAAATAGCTCACTTCCACCTTTTTTCCCATTTCTTCCAAAGTATGTTTCAACTGTTCCACCAAATTTTGACGAATGCCCAAATCAAAGGGTAAGCTGGGATTTTGGTAAGCGGCATTGATGGCCTTTCCTACAAACAACTTTACCTCCGTGCAATCCTCTATCAGCACCTTCGCCACCATGGAAGCCCCATTTGGTTGATCCAACTCAAGGAAGAAGTCCTCCGAAATGTTGTCGTTTCTGGCATAGCGTTTGAGAAGAGTCAGCACTCGGTTCAAAGTCAGAACCCCCTCCGTCACCAAATCCACTCCCTCTAGGTAGGCAATGGGCGGAATGTCAGGGTCGTAGTAGTCCAAAGTCGGTTCCAGCTCCCTGTGTAGCTCCCTTGCCACGATTTTAGCACTGGTTCCGCCGCAGACTATGGTTTTGGCCTCGTCCTCTCCGCTCATAAAGGCCCTCACCATCCGCCCATCGTCCTCCTTGTTCTGGGCGGGTCCTGTCATCAGATGTACCACCTTGCGGTTTATGATGCGCATGACGGCAACCGTGGTATCGTCCCCCGGCCGAAAAAGATAGAGTTCATCGCAGGCTCGGCTGATGGAGTTGGCAAGACGGGAGGCTGATATGGTCACTTTGGACTGCTTGACCGCATAGTCCGCTATCTCCTTCCAAGTCCAGCCAAAATTGAGCAATTTTCCGACTCCCGCATGGATGGTGCCATCACTCATCAAAATCAAGCTGTCCCCCTTTTGCACAGTAAAACGGTACTCATTGATTTTTTTGTCCTTGATGACACGGATGTTTTGTGGGATTTCCTGCAATTTTCCGTCACGAATGAAAATGCAGCCTGGATTGTCGAACTCCACAAGGTAGGCATCTCCATTGTGATAAACCTGAAGAATGCTGAAGGTCGAATAAGCCACCTTTCTCACCTGACAGACCGGAAGGGTGTCCACAATGGTCTCCACGATCTCCTCCAGAGTGGCACCGTTTAGGTACATGGTTCCCAAAATCTTGGAGGTCAGAGTCGCTAGAATGTTTGCTTTCACGCCGCTGCCCATGCCATCTGCCAAAATCATAATGTTGGAATCCCTTGTGCTCAAAAGTTCCACCTTATCTCCACAGAGAATCTCTGTGTATTTGTTTAGGCTCTTATAAGCCACATCTACGGTAATGTTCATGCATCAACCCCCGCTTTCTTCGTCCTCTTCTAACAGAGAGTGGCAGAGTTTCGTCAGCGTTGTCTTGGTCTCTGCGGTGGTCTCACCCAAAAGACCGGCTATCTCCTGTGCCACCATCATCTGTTTGTGGATGACTTTCTGCGCCAAATCTATGGTTTCCAATTTTTTCTCGTACTCCTGCCGCTTCTGCTCTTCTTCCTTTGTGATATCGATGAAGGTGGCAAGCACCACATCCTCACTGGCCACATAGACGATGTTCTGCAAAGTGGAAAGATGGTATTCGGGATAAGAGACATTTTTGCCATGAATGTTTTGGTGGGTATCAAAAACCCACTGGAAATCGACGGGGTCTATCAACTCAAACAGATACATCTCGGTGGCCTCTTTTTTGCTCTTTCCAAAGTATTTTTCTCCCACGGAAGAATACTCCAAAATCTTCATATCCCTATCCACCAACAGCACGATATTGGGCGTGGTCTCCATCACCAGATTGGAAAGAGACTCTGCTTTTGCGTGCATATAAGGAATGCACATGGTAAGCTCCGCCTTCTTTTGGAACACTGCCACCGCTTTTTCCCTACAGGTCGCATAGCCGCAGGCACCGCAGTTTAGTTCATCTTCTGGTCTGGTTTTTCCGATTTCCGCCAATATCTTCTTAATTTCTGCCTCGCTCGGCATCAAATCTCTCGGAGAACGGTCCTCAAAGAACTTGCTAAAATTTAAGTCTCGACTGACTTGCTCAATCTCCCGACTCTTCACAGCTTCCTTGGGAATCTTTCTTTCCATATCCAGCTTAATCTTATAGCGGGAAGTGAACTCTTCATTCACGGTTGGCCCCTTGATACATCCTCCAGCACACATATTCATCTCCACAAAACAGCCTTTGATATCTCCGGCTATCATATCCTTGCAGAGTTCTATGCAGTTGCTGCTGCCATGTACATAAAACTTGTGATAGCCGTCCTGCTCTATCTCGGTCGCAAGCACCGAATGAATCACACCGCTGGTAACCGGATATAGGCGGTTCACCCTCGGATTCATGCCTCCAAACGCTCTGTCCTCGCACTCGGAAATCACGATTCCTTCCTCCGCCAGCCATGCCTTAATGTCATTGAAATTTAGGACGGCATCGATGTAGCCTTCATGCCGCAAATCTTCGCTCTCCTTCTTCTTTGCAATGCAAGGCCCAAGAAAGACTATCTTTGCGGCGGAACCGAACTCCTCCCTCAAAATCTTTCCGTGAGCAATCATGGGGGAAACCACCGGTGCCAAATACTTGACCAATTCTGGGTAATAAATCTCAATCAAATCGTTGACACTCGGACAGCAGGTGGTGATGATGTTCTCCATCTTTCCCTCCCGCAGCAGCTTTGTGTACTCCTCGGTGACAATCGCCGCCCCCTCAGAGGTCTCTCTGACCTCCGAAAAACCTAGTTTTCTGAGAGCGGTATTGACCTGCCCTATGCTCTCATATTCCAAAAGCCCCATGTAGGAGGGAGCCATGGAAAGCAACACCGTCTCCCCTCTGCGTATCCAATTTTTCACCATCCCCAAATCGCTGACCAAGGTTTTTGCTTCCTGCGGACAGGCCAAAAGACAGTGCCCACACAGGATGCACTTGTCCGGCATAATCTCCGCCTTCTCATTCTTTACCATAATCGCCTTGACTTCACAGGTACGCACACACTTATAGCAGTGCTTGCACTTGGTCGCTTTGAAATCAATAATCGCCATATCTTATTTTCCTCCTCCTAACTCTCCCTCTAATGCAAAGCCCCCAAAACCTCTCTCTCAAAAAAGTCCTTTGTCGTCTCCGGCGATAAGGAGTGCAGCACCCCATCCACCGTCACACAGACTCCATTGACGCAATTTCCACTGCAAAATGCCCCATTTAATTCTACCTGCCGCTCCAAACGATGACTCGCCACCAGCTCCTGAAGCTGGCTTATCACCTCTCTGGACCCCTTTAGATGACAGGCACTTCCGATACAAATTGTGATTGTCACTTGCTTTCCTTCCTTTCTGCATAGCATTTCTCTCATTATCTCATATTGACTTTTTCTTATCAATTATTTTTTTGACATTTCCCGAAAAAATGCTATACTGTAGCCAGCAACCCTAACAAATTGCACAAAAAAGGAGAGAGTAATGATGAAACGATTTTTTGCTGTTTTTTTGGCTGCTTCTCTGGCAGCTTTTTCCCTTGTCGGATGCGGTGGGTCTTCTTCCTCAAGCACTACGGCAGAAAGTTCTTCCGTGGTAGAAAGCACGGTTGAGGAAAGCGAGAGTGCGACCCTCTCAGAACCCGAATCCACAGAGAGTAAATCTACAGAAAGTTCTTCCGAGGAGAGCGAGAGTGCCTCTCTGGAAGCAGACGGGACTGCCATCCGTGTAGGGGCATTGAAAGGCCCCACTTCCATGGGTTTGGTGGGGATGATGGACAACGCAGACTACGATTTCACTATGGTGACAGCCGCTGATGAGCTTCTCGCTAAGATGGTATCCAATGAGCTTGATATCGCTCTGGTTCCTGCCAATGTTTCCAGCGTGCTCTACAACAAGACTTCCAATGTCTCCGTCATCGACATCAACACGCTCGGCGTGCTTTACATCGTAGCGGCGGACACCTCCTTACAGAGCATTCCTGATTTGAAAGGAAAAACTCTGTATATGACCGGAAAGGGAACGACACCGGATTATGTATTCCAATATTTGTTACAGGCAAACGATATGAGTGCCTCTGACCTTAGCATCGAGTACAAATCGGAGGCCGCTGAGGTTGCCGCACTTTTGAAGGAACAGCCAGATGCCATCGGTCTGCTTCCGCAGCCTTTCGCTACCGTGGCTTGCGTCCAGAATGAGAGCCTACAGCCGGTGATGGATTTGACCGAGCAGTGGGATGCCTTGCAAGGAGAGGGTGGCAGCCGTCTTGTGACCGGCGTGACCATTGTGAGAAATGACTTTTTGAATGAGCATCCAGAGGCTGTGAACGAATTTATGGACCTTCACCAGAAATCCGCTGCTTATGTCAATGAGAATCTGGCTGAGGCAGCCGAGAAGATTGCAGAACTTGGTATTGTGGAGAAAGCTCCGATTGCTCAGAAGGCTCTTCCTTACTGCAACATCACCTACATAGATGGTGAGGAGATGAAGGAAGCTCTGTCCGGCTATCTGACGGTATTGTTTGAGCAGGATGCCAGCTCCGTTGGCGGCCAGCTTCCAGATGACGCTTTTTACTACCTGCCCTGACAGGAGCACACCTTTTGCTATCAAAAAAAGTAGGTATCTATGTATAAAAAGAGAATTCAAACTGTATTGATTTTCCTTTTTTGGCTGACTGTCTGGCAGGCAGTCAGCCTTTTGCTTCACAATCCGATTGTGCTGGTTGGCCCTTTGGAGACCCTAAAAGCCTTGCAGCGACTGGTTATTACCATGGAGTTTTGGCTTTCCATCCTCTCCTCCCTCGCTCGAATCGGCAGCGGTTTTCTTCTGGCCTTTTCCGCTGGCATTTTGCTTGCCGTTCCCGCCTGCCGCTTTGGACTGCTTCGGGACTGCTTAGAACCTTTGGTTTTGCTGCTCAAATCCATCCCTGTCGCTTCCTTTGTGATTCTTGCTCTGATTTGGATTGGCTCCCGCAACCTCTCAATCTTTGTCTCTGCCTCGGTGGTATTTCCCCTTGTCTACACCAACCTGCTTGCAGGCTTACAAAACACCGACCCCAAACTTTTGGAGATGGCGGAGGTATTTCGCATACGTCTCCCTCAAAGAATCCGTTACATCTACCTGCCTGCCCTTCTACCTTATCTTTGCAGTGCCACAAAAACCGCTCTGGGCATGGCTTGGAAGTCCGGTGTTGCTGCGGAGGTCATAGGCGTACCAACTCCCTCCATCGGTGAGCAGCTCTACATGGCAAAAATATACTTAAGCACGGCGGATTTGTTTGCTTGGACCTTTGTGATTATCTGCATCAGTCTGCTCTCAGAAAAGCTATTTTTGCACTTGCTAAATCGTTGGAGCTAGAAAAAAATAGAAGAAAAGATAAGATATAGATAAAAGAAAGGATGACTATCGCCATGAAGGCTTTTTTGGAAGTGCACAATCTCTCCAAATCATTTGGAGAAGTGGTGGTGCTGCAAAATGTGAATTTTTGTCTTTTTCCGCAACAAAATTATGCACTGATGGGGCGTTCTGGCAGCGGAAAAACCACTCTGTTGCGGATTTTGATGGGCTTGGAATCGGCAGATTCTGGGGAACTGCTCTGGCAGGGTGCTTCTCCTCGCATCTCTGCTGTTTTTCAGGAGGACAGACTCTGTGAGACCTTCTCCCCCTTGGAAAATATCCGCATGGTTCTTCCCCAACGCTATCCCCAACAACGGCTTTTGGAGGAGTGTGCAAAACTTCTCCCAAAGGAAGCCCTCAGTCGCCCTGTCTCCACCCTAAGCGGTGGCATGAAGCGGCGAGTAGCCATCCTTCGAGCCGTTCTTGCTCCCTCCGATTTCTTGATTTTGGATGAACCCTTTAGTGGTCTGGATGAAACAACAAAGAGCTGCGTCATCCGCTACCTGCTTGAAAAATCGGCAGGCCGCAGCATTTTATTTACCACTCACAACTCGGAGGAAGTCGCCCAGATGCAGGCACAGCCACTTCCAAAATTCGCCAAATTCTAGTTGCATCTGCCAATTTTCTTTGTTATAATCGCCATGTGTGTGCCAAAAAGGGCAACCCCACACATGGCATTTTGTCGTTTTTGGCAACTCTTTTTCACAAGGTACGAGTGCATATGTACTATGGAGCACGAAAGACGAGAGTCCGAAGTGCGGAATGCGGGTCAGTTACAAGAGTGCTATAGGCACGGAAGAATTGACTTTCATGAATCGTGGTGCTTCGCCGCCAGACGAAGCCCTAAGTTTACAAAATGAGAAAGGAGTTTTCCCCTATGGAATCGTATCTTATCTTTAAAGACCTCGCCATCATCATTATCTTCGCAAAGGTCTGCGGACTGATTGCCCGCAAATTGCACGCCCCCCAAGTGGTTGGTGAAATTATCGCCGGTCTTCTGGTCGGCCCCTCCCTGTTTGGTTTGGTGGAACAGACGGATTTCCTGATGCAGATGGCTGAAATCGGTGTGGTGCTTCTGATGTTCTCCGCCGGTCTTGGAACCAACCTGAAAGAATTGTTAAAGACAGGCCCGATTGCCCTAGCCATCGCCTGTGCCGGTGTTTTTGTGCCGATGATTGGCGGCTACTTTTTGTTTAGCTGCTTCTATGGCTTCGGTGCCGTCGGCTCAGAAGCCTTTCTTCGTGCCCTCTTTTCCGGTGTCATTCTGACAGCAACCTCGGTCAGCATCACCGTGCAGGCTCTGCGAGAGTTGGGACACTTAAAGGGGCGGGTTGGAACCACCATTCTAAGTGCCGCCATCATCGACGATGTCATTGGTATCATTGTGCTTACCTTTGTGATTGGTATGAAAAATCCGGAGAGCAACTCTGTTGAGGTAGTGATCAACACGGTACTGTTCTTCCTCATTGGTGGGGTTCTCGGCTGCATCCTGTACCGCATTTTCCGCAAATTGGACCAGCGTTATCCACACCGCCGCCGCATCCCGATTTTAAGCTTATCCCTCTGTATGGCTCTCGCTTACTGTGCGGAGCGTTATTTCGGCATTGCGGACATCACCGGTGCTTATGTGGCTGGTGTCATCCTCTGCTCTCTGGAAGATTCCGACTACGTGGCAGAAAAGATGGATATCAGCTCTTACATGCTGTTTGGACCGGTTTTCTTTGCCAGCATCGGTCTAAAGACAGATATCAGTGGTTTCACCCTCTCCATGCTCGGCTTCTCCATCGGCTTCGTGCTGGTGGGACTCATCATGAAGATTGTTGGCTGCGGACTGATGGCAAAGGTCTTTCGTTTCTCCAATGCGGATGCCCTAAAAATCGGTGTCGGCATGATGACCCGAGGGGAAGTTGCATTGATTGTATCCCAAAAGGGTCTGTCTGCCGGATTGATGGAACCCATTTTCTTTACTCCAGTCATTTTTTTGATTGTGGTCTCCTCCATCATGACACCGATTGTACTGAAAATCCTCTACAGCCGAGACCCCAAGGAGACCTAAGCTTTCAAACTCATTCGGAGGACTCCGGTAAAGTCACTCGGTCTAAAATTCCGCTGAGTTTGGCAATCAAAATTCCATAATTGGTGATGGGAACACCTGCTCTTTTCGCACTTTCGATGCGAGAGAGCAGGTATTTTCTGTGGAACATACAGCCACCACAGTGCACAATCAAATCGTACTGTGCCAGATTCTTCGGAAAATCCACACCTCCTCTCACATCAATCTGCACTCCCTCACCCAAACGTTTGCGTAACAATGCCGGTATCTTGACTCGACCAATGTCCTCCGTTAAGGGGGCATGAGTACAGGCCTCAGCTATCAAAATCTTGGCGTTTTCTCCCAGTTGGTCTATGACCTCTGCACCCTCCCGAAAGACCTTTGCATCCCCCTTGTAGGCGGCAAAGAGAACGGAGAAGGAAGTGAGTCGGCTCTCTTTTGGAGTTTTTTCGTATACCTGTGCAAAGACCTGAGAATCTGTAACAATCAAATCAGGTGCCTTCTTAAGAGCTGCTAACGCCCCCTCCATCGTCTCTGGTGTCACATTCATCGAAATACACTTTCTGTCCAAAAGTTCTCTTATGGTCTGTACCTGTGGGAGAATCAGTCTCCCCTTAGGAGCTTCCGCATCCTGTGGCATCACTAACATCACAAGGTCTCCGGCTTTCACCAGATTTCCCAAGATTGTCTGCTCTTTGTTTCCCTCTGGCATAGCCTTCACTAAGGCCTCCAACAGTTCGGGGATGCCCTCCCCCGTCCTTGCACTGACGGGGAGGGGACAGACTCCAAATCTTTCTTTGATTTTTGCGATTTTAGATGTATCAAAGCCCTTATCCACCTGATTGAGCACCAACACCGTCCGGACACCTGCCTGCTGCAAGTCTTTGTTCCACTGCTCTTCCAAGCTCCACTCTTCCTCATTTTCTTCCGTGGAAAGCACCAAAATGGCAATTTCTGCCTGTGCTATGCTCTCTCTCGTCTTTTGCATCCGAAGGCTACCAAGCTCTCCCTCATCGTCAAAACCAGCCGTGTCAATCAACACGCAGGCTCCCAACCCTCTCACTTCCATCGCTTTTTTCACCAAATCGGTGGTGGTTCCCGCTATCTCAGACACCACTGCCGTCTGCTGACCGGTCAGGGCATTCATCAGAGACGATTTTCCCGCATTTCTTCTGCCATAAATGGCTATGTGCAGGCGGTTTGCCGATGGTGTTTCCTGTATGCTCATCTTCCTTTCCTCCTCTTGCTGAACTGTAAAAATATCGAACCAATTGTCAAAGGCTTAGAAGCGGAAGTCCCGCATTCCCCCATCCATATCGTGAAGATGCTGATACACAATGTCCCTCACCTTCTCGTTCGGGATGGTCGCCGCTTCCTTCTCTATCATTTCCAGAGCCAATCTCTTGGTCTCGGGACTCGCATAATCTTCCGCAAATTCCTTCAAGGTCATCAGAGCGTTTGGCAGACAGCAGTTGCGAATCTGCCCTTTTTTCACCAGTGACATAAAGCGGTCTCCGGTGCGCCCCTCCCGATAACAGGCGGTACAGAAGGACGGCGTATAGCCCATTTTCAGCAGCCAGCCCACCACCTCATCCAAGGTTCGATTGTCGTTGACCTCAAACTGAGACGAATCTTCCTCCTCCGCTTCCGGTTCCGCATAACCTCCGACGCTGGTTTTGGAAGCTCCGGAAATCTGAGAAACTCCATAGCGAATCACCATCTCTCTGGTTTTTTGGGACTCTCTGGTGGACACAATCAGACCGGTGTAAGGCACCGTGATGCGCAAAATCGCAACAATCTTTTGGAACAGTTCATCGGAGATGCCGTTGGTGAAAGAAGAAGCATCTATGTCATCGGCATTTCGCAGTCTCGGCACACTGATGGTATGCGGTCCCACTCCATGCACGGCTTCCAGATGTTCTGCGTGCATCAACAGCCCCACAAAGTCATACTGGTACAGGTTTAGGCCAAACAGCACGCCACAGCCCACATCGTCAATGCCTCCTTCCATCGCACGGTCCATCGCTTCGGTGTGGTAAGCATAATCGTGCTTAGGACCGGTCGGATGCAGCAGCTCATACTGCTCCTTGTTGTAGGTCTCCTGAAACAGAATGTAGGTTCCGATGCCCGCCTCCTTGAGTTTTCTGTAATTTTCCACCGTTGTTGCGGCGATATTGACATTCACACGACGGATGGCTCCGTTTTTGTGCTGAATCGAGTAGATGGTCCGAATGCTTTCCAGCACATACTCAATCGGATTATGCAGCGGATCCTCTCCAGTCTCCAAGGCCAGTCTCTTATGCCCCATATCCTGCAGAGCGATAACCTCCCTGCGGATTTCCTCCTGTGTCAGTTTCTTTCTCGGAATGTGCTTATTTTTCAGGTGATACGGACAGTAGGTACAGCCGTTGACGCAATAATTGGATAGATATAAGGGTGCAAACATCACAATGCGGTTCCCATAAAATGCATCCTTGATTTTGGTTGCCTGTGCAAAAATCCTCTCCAAGGCAGCCTTGTCCTCACACAGCAAAAGCACTGCCGCTTCTCTGTGACTCAGTCCCTTTAATTCGTCCGTCTTGTCAATAATTTGATTGACCAGAGCGAGATTGTCTTTGTTCTCTCTTGCATAGCGTAACGTATCCAAGATTTCTTGGTCGTTGATAAATTCCTCTGCTTTTAATGATTTTGGATTGTATGAAACCATAATGAAATTACCTTCTTTCTTCCCCTTTTTGTACTAGACGGGAATCCGTCCCAATCTTCGTATCTCCTCCTCCACCTGTCTTCGCCCCTCCGTGATGGATAGGCTCTTAAACTCGGCTGGATAGATTTGATACAATTTTTTGTAGTCGCTTGGAGTCACTTTCTGCATGATGACATTGGCTCCACAGCAAAAAATCTTATCCTTCTGTGCCGCATCCAAAACTCCCAGAGCCGTGGTGGCTGGAAGATTCGCTTTTGGCAGCAGCAGACGCAATAGGGCAACCGCTCGGATTGTGAGAGTGGCACTGCCGTGCGGTTCGTTTCCCAGCTCTGTGTCTGGATGCGGCAAAAAAGGTCCCACCCCTGCCATATCACAGGGAATGGAAGCGACCGTGAGCAAGTCTTTGGCGATGCCCGCCAAGGTCTGGTGAGGTAGCCCAATCATAAAGCCTCCGCCAGTCTCCAGTCCTGCCGCTTTGATGGCTTTCTGACAGGCCAACCTCTGCCCAAAGTCCGAATCTGGATGCAGTTCTTGGTAGAGCGTCTCATCTGAGGTCTCGTGCTTGAGCAGATAGCGGTCCGCCCCGCATTCCTTAAAATAACGGTAGTCCGCCGCCTTGAACTCCCCACAGGAGAGGGTCACTGCTAGCTTGGGTCTTGCTGCCTTGATGGCCTTCACAAGCTCCCCCAACATCTCCACCGAGTAAAAAGAGTCCTCCCCCGACTGCAGCACTATGGTCTGATAACCACAGTCCGCTGCCTCCACCGCCGTCTCCACAATCTGCTCCGGCTCCATGCGAAAACGGGCCAGTTTTCGGTTGCGGCAATTGAGACCACAATAACGGCACTGCCTTTTGCAATGGTTGGAGAACTCCAACAAAGCCCTTACCTTCACCTCCTTTCCAAAATTCGCCTCACAGACTCGGTTCGCCGCTTCCAAAACCGGCAAAAAAGCTTCGTCCGACTGTGCAAGCAGACAAGTCAGTTCCTCCTGACTCCATTTTTGTTTCACTCCTTCTTCTCCTTTCCTGCCTTCTGATAGACAGCCTTCACTCGGACTCCTTTTACCATTCCCAGCTTTCCTGACAGGGAGCTGATAACATTTTGTGGGGCATCCAGCACAATGCTTATGATGGCAATGCCTCTGTCATGATAGGGAATGCCCATTCTCCCCACCACATGGCGGCTGTACTCATGTAAAATCCGGTTCAGCTCCTCCGTCATTGTCATATCTTCTACAATAATCCCCAGCAATGCAATTCGTTTCTCTTCCATCTTTTCCCTCTTTCTAAGAACTTTTCTAATGGAACAAAAAAAGCTTTCCGTGCACGACAAAAAAGCACGGAAAGCTCTCTCTTTCTCATGTCAGCGACCGTCTTTTTCTTCGGGACTTGCTCCCTGTAATCAGAGTGGCATCGTATTACGATTTCCATCCTCGCAGGCGAACCTTTGAGGTAGGAACTTAGGTTTCTTTTCTAGTATACTTCATTTTGAGGCATTTGACAACCAAGCCTGTCACTTTCATGCATGGTGGTGATTCGCCGTAGGAGACCCCTGCCATTTTCCACTGCGATATTCCACAAAAGAAATCAGATAGTTGGCAAGCCAGCCGATTGGAACTGCCACCCAGACCATAGAAATGCCAAAACGAGGGGCCATGGTAATTGCCACCACCACTCGTATACTTAGGTTAACAAGATTCGCAATGGTAAACATAGTCATGTCCCCAGCTCCTCGAAGAACGCCGTCGGTAATCATTTTTAAGCCTATCAGAACAAAGAACCAGCCCATAAACTGCAGATAGCCCACACCCGTCTGAATGGCCACCTGCGTTCCCTCTTCCCCAAGGAAGAGCTGAATGAGCGGCTGATAAAACAACTCCAGCCACAGACAGAGGAGTATGGCGATGCAGGCTACAATGGCGTAGCCAGTGTGGTAGCCCTGTTTGACTCTCTCGAATTTTCTCGCTCCTATGTTTTGTGCCGTGTAGGAAGAAATGGCATTTCCCATCGCTGCCATCGGCACCACGCAGAGGCTCTCAATTCTCATCGCTGCCGAGAATCCTGCCAGCATTTCTGCCCCAAAGCTGTTGACCACCGACTGCACCAACATCATGCCGATGGACACCGTAGACTGCTGCAAAATAGAAGGCAGAGCCACTTTTGTCATGTTTTTAAACTCCTCCTGATAAAACCATGCCACTCTTTCTCCCTTTGCGTACTGCCTGAGTTCCTTCATAAAAATCAGGAAGGCAAACACCGCTGAGATTCCCTGTGCAATCAAAGTCGCCCACGCCACACCAGCAACTCCCATGTGCAGGCTGCAGACCATGAAAACATCCAGCCCGATGTTAAACAAAGAGGAAAAAATCAGCAAATACAGCGGGATTTTGGAACGCCCCAATGCATTGAACATGGCTGCTAACACATTATACATAAATAAAAAGGGAAGACCCAAAAAATAAATGTTTAGATACTCCGTTGCCTGTGCCAGTACTTCTTCTGGGGTGTTTAGGGCTATCATAATCTCTCTGGAAAACAGCAGTCCAAACCCTCCTAAAACCAAACTTACAACCAAAAAAGTGCTGAGAGCCGTCCTTATGGAAGCCTTCATTCCTCGGTAATCCTTGGCTCCAAAATACTGTCCAGTGATGACAGAGGCTCCCACACCTCCTCCTGTTGCAATCGAGATGAACACGGTTGTTAGGGAGTAGGAAGCTCCCACCGCAGCCAGTGCCTGCTCGCTGACAAAACGTCCCACCACCACAGAGTCCACCATCGTGTAAAACTGCTGAAATAGGTTTCCTATCATCATGGGCAGTGCAAAAAGCAACAAGGCCCGCAGCGGTTTTTCCTGAATCAAATAATCCTTATTCATGTTTCTTGCTCTCCATTCCTGTTTCTTGTTCTCTTTTATTTTCTCCTTCCGCCCTATTCTACCCATTTTTCCTCCACTTGACAAGCGGCTTTGGCGAATCTCACTATGCATGAAAGTCTTGCATTCTCTCTCCCTCTAATGCTATAATCGAGACATCTGTCCGAAAGGAGGAGATTTTGATTGTTTACCAAAGACATTCCCTGTCTGAATTTGGAGCAGATTGCTCTCTCTGGACAATGTTTCCGCATGAATCGCTGTTCCTCACAGGAGGAAGCTGCCTATTCCATCATCAGCGGCCAACGTTTTCTTCGGATTTCCCAGTCCGGCAGCCAAATCCGCTTTGACTGTCCCACAGAGGACCTGCCTTTCTGGTTTCACTATTTTGACCTTGAAACCAACTATCCAGCTATCATATCCGGCATCCATGCCGAAGATACTTATCTGGCAGCGGCGGCAAGGGCGGGAAATGGCATCCGCATCCTAAATCAAGATATTTGGGAGATGATTCTCACCTTCATTCTCTCCCAGCAAAAGACCATTCCCAAAATCCGTGAGGCTGTGGAGGCTTTAAGCCTTCGCTAT
The DNA here is from genome assembly GCA_030524485.1 of bacterium. Lineage (GTDB taxonomy): Bacteria > Bacillota > Clostridia > Lachnospirales > Lachnospiraceae > CAJMNU01. The sequence goes on from JAUNGR010000001.1 coordinate 75,345, forward strand.
GGAAGCCGCTTCACGGCCTTTGATGGCAGCGTCTGCTACGCCATTCCGACTCCCGAACAGCTCTCTGCGGTCAGCGTATCGGAACTGATGGAATTAAAGCTAGGCTACCGAGCAAAGTACATCGCTCAGATTGCAAAGGATGCCCTAACCCAACGATTGGATTTGTCCCTCTTAGCCTCTCTTCCCTATGAGGAAGCCCTTCCCTATCTCTTACAGTTTTATGGTATAGGGGAGAAGGTTGCAAATTGCATCTGTCTGTTTGGACTGCATCACATCGATGCTTTTCCAGTGGACACTTGGATTCAAAAAATCCTGCTTCGAGAGTACTATCGTCCAGCCTATGAAACGCTTCCTAAGGCACAGCTTTTTAAGCAAATCATTGAGGATTCCTTTGCTTCGTATGTGGGATATCGAGGTATCCTACAACAGTATATTTTCTTTTATGAGAGATGCATTCTTTCAAAAGACACAAAATAGCACAACCAATACACAATAAGCACACAACAAACACAACAAAATAAGGAGTATCAACATGCAGTCTATTTATACCAAAGTAACCGATGCCATGAATTTCTTTGAGGGAAACGACCCAACGGAACTTGCCAAACAGTACCAAACTCCTCTTTATGTCTGCAACGAACGCATTCTTCGCAGACAATGCCGCAATTTAAAAGAGATGGTGACCTACCCTAACTTTGTGGTAGATTATTCCGCAAAAGCCAACACCAACCTTGCCTTTTTGCAGATTGTCCGCTCGGAGGGCTTGGAAGTGGATGCGATGTCTCCAGGGGAGATTTTTGTGGAGAAGCAGGCTGGTTTTACCTCCAAAGAAATCTTCTACATCTGCAACAATGTCTCCAAGGAGGAAATGCAGTATGCCATTCAGGAAGGTGTTCTGGTGAGCGTGGACTCTTTGAGCCAGTTAGAGCAGTTCGGACAACTCGCTCCTGGACATGAAGTTGCCGTTCGCTTCAACCCTGGTGTGGGAGCCGGACACCATGAGAAAGTGGTGACTGCCGGAAAGAAGACCAAGTTCGGCATAGATGCCGAGTGCATCCCACAGGTAAAAGAGCGACTGGAGAAGTATCGACTTCGACTTGTCGGCATCAACCAACACATCGGTTCTCTCTTCATGACAGGGGATTCCTTCATTCAGAGCATCGACTCCCTGTTTGAGATTGCCCTTCAATTTCCAGAGTTGGACTTCATCGATATGGGCGGAGGCTTCGGTATCCCCTACAAAAAAGAAGAGGGCGAGGCTCCCTTGGATATTTCGGAATTGGGCAAGGCTCTGGACAAAAAATTATATGCCTTTGCCGAGCGTTACGGCCGCATGGTGAAGTTCCGCATTGAGCCGGGTCGCTACATCAGTGCCGAGAGCAACGTTCTTCTTGGACAGGTGCATAGCATCAAGACCAACCACGGCAAAAAATTCGTGGGCTGTGACCTTGGCTTTAATGTCCTTGTTCGTCCGGTGATGTATGATTCCTATCACGGAGTGGAAGTGTACCGTCCAGGGGAAGCGACAGCAAACGAGAATGACTTGGATGAGAACCAAAAAGAACTGGTAAACATCGTCGGCAACATCTGCGAGAGCGGTGACATTCTAGCCAAAGACCGCCTGCTTCCGCCGATTCAGGAGGGAGACATTCTTGGCGTTTTGGATGCCGGTGCCTATGGTTTTACCATGAGTTCCAATTACAACTGTCGCCTTCGTCCAGCAGAAATTTTGATTCGTGAGGATGGAAGCGTTGTTTTGACCCGCCGCAGAGAGCAATTAGAGGACTTAATCAAAGATTTGATTCCTTTGTCAGAATAGTCTCTATTTTGAGGCGTATGTTCCCCTGTCCACTGATGCTAGCATCAGTGAACAAGGGGACATACGGTCAGGATAGGGTGAATTTTGTGTCCTGCTGTGTTGCTTTTCACTCTGCGTACGTCCAGTACGCATCGTTCAAGTGCCTTGCAGGGCACAAAATTCATCTCTACCTGACTCTGTGCCCTCAAGCGGATAGAATGGCAAAAACGGATTCTTTCTGCGAAAAAAATATACATTTCTCAAAAATCTTACCAAAATATCTTACATAGTCTTTACAAAACCTTGACTGGAAGTGGATAGAAAGGTGATAAAAATTCTCTTATACTATGTCCTGAAAGAACGAAAACAACAAAAACAAGAATACAGATATCCTTTTCGATATCGATTCTAAAACTTTAAATCTTGTAAATGAAAAAGGGACAGGAAATCAAGGAGGATTTTTATTATGAAAGCAAAAAGAGTATGGGCACTTGCAATGGCAGGTATGATGGCTTTAGGTTTGGCAGCCTGTGGTTCTTCCAATACACAGACTAGCACAACAGCTGCTTCCGATAGCACAACGACAGCAGCCGCTGCTGACAGCAGTGCGGAAGATACCAGTGCAGCTGCTTCCGATACAGAGGCAGCAAAGGATTTATCCGGCTCTATTACTATGGCTGGTTCCACATCTATGGAGAAATTTGCCAATGCTTTGGCAGAGGCATTTATGGAGCAGTATCCAGATGTCACAGTTCAGGCGGAATTTACCGGTTCTTCCGCTGGTGTGGAGGCTGTTTTAAACGGACAGAGTGACATCGGAAATTCTTCCAGAAATTTGAAGGAAGAGGAGAAGGCAAAGGGAGCCGTTGAAAATATTGTAGCCATCGATGGAATTGCGGTTGTCACAGATGCAGCAAACAGCGTGAGTGACTTGACCAAGCAGCAGCTTACAGACATCTACGCAGGAAACATCAATAACTGGAAGGATATCGGTGGCAAAGACCAGCCAATCGTGGTTGTGGGCCGTGAAGCTGGAAGTGGTACAAGAGGAGCCTTTGAGGAGATTTTGAAGCTGGAAGACCAGTGCAAATATGCAAATGAGTTGGATTCCACGGGTGCTGTGATGGCTAAGGTAGCATCCACTCCAGGAGCCATCGGTTATGTATCTTTGGATGTCATTGACGATAGCGTGAAGGTTCTGACCTTGGATGGGGTGGAGCCGAGTGAGGAGAATATCAAATCGGGAAGCTACTTCCTGAGCCGTCCTTTCGTAATGGCAACTAAGGGCGAGATTTCCGAGCAGAACGAGCTGGTACAGGCATTGTTTGACTATGTGTATTCCACAGAAGGTTCTGAGTTAGTAGAGTCTGTTGGCTTGATTACAGTAGAGTAAACGGATATGATTCGCCTGCGACGAAGCACCACTATGCAGGAAAGTTGAAAGCTGGCGTGACGGAAGCTACAAAAAACTACGTTGCGTCAGCTTAAAAAAAGCCAATGGAAAGGTGAAAGGTTTAATGGAGGAAATAAGAGCCATGCAGAAAAATACATCCATTCTGTCAGATAAAAAGAAACGCTCTATAGCAGAAAAGACAGCAGAATATATTTTTACAGGCTGTGGTCTTTTGGCGGTTTTAGCAGTCATTTCCATCACGGCGTATATGCTTATCAGCGGTACACCGGCCCTATTTAAAGTGGGAATTTTGGAGATTTTATTTGGAAATGTGTGGAAACCAACTGGAGACCCAGCATCGTTTGGAATTTTATATGTCATTTTGACATCCATAGTGGGAACTTTTCTTGCTATCTTAATCGGTGTGCCGATTGGTGTGTTGACGGCAGTGTTTTTGGCAGAGACAGCACCGGAACGTTTGGCTAAAATCGTGCGTCCAGCTGTGGAACTGCTGGCAGGAATTCCCTCGGTGATTTATGGATTGTTAGGACTTCTTTTGCTGAATCCGTTGATGTATCAATTAGAGTTAAAGATTTTTGCTGGTTCCGAGACGCATCAGTTTACAGGAGGAGCCAATCTGATTTCGGCGGTTCTGGTACTTGCTCTGATGATACTTCCAACTGTCATCAATATCAGTGAGTCCGCTCTGCGGGCGGTGCCAAAACACTTAAAGAGTGCCTCTCTTGCTCTGGGAGCCACTCACATACAGACGATTTTTAAGGTGATTTTACCTGCTGCAAAATCCGGAATCATGACAGCGGTGGTACTGGGCTGTGGAAGAGCCATTGGAGAGGCTATGGCCATCACCTTGGTCTCGGGAAGTTCCGTAAACTTTCCTCTGCCCTTCAACTCTGTCCGTTTCCTGACAACGGCGATTGTGGCGGAGATGTCCTACTCCCAAGGATTGCACAGGGAGGTATTGTTCACGATTGGACTGGTATTGTTTGTATTCATCATGTTGATTAACACGGCATTGACACGCCTGTTCCAGAGAGGAGGCATGGAAGATGACGAATAACACAAGTATTTATCAGAAAAAGACCCGTATTTCGGACCAAGTATTGAAGGGATGTATCAATCTGGCCGCAGGCATTTCCATTGTCCTTTTAATTGGGATTATGGGCTATGTGTTTGTGAGAGGTCTGCCGGAGCTTAACTGGCAATTCTTGTCTACCGTACAGAGTGCAAGAAAAGGAACCTTTGGTATTTTAGGAAACATTGTCAATACGGTGTATATCGTTGTGGTAACCCTGCTGGTGGCAACCCCAGTCGGTGTCGGTTCTGCCATCTATCTGAATGAATATGCCAAACCGGGGAAGGTAGTGAGAGCCATTGAATTTACAACCGAGATCCTTTCTGGAATTCCTTCTATTATTTTTGGTTTGTTTGGTATGGTATTTTTCGGAACCGTGTTGGGCTTAGGTTATTCCGTTTTGACCGGTTCCTTCACTTTGATGCTGATGGTGCTTCCCTTCATTACTAGAAACACGCAGGAAGCTCTCAAAACGGTTCCGGACAGTTATCGTCATGGTGCTTTGGGAATGGGAGCCTCCAAATGGCATATGATTCGGACCATTTTGCTGCCCAGTGCAGCTCCTGGAATCCTTACGGGTGTGATTCTTTCCATCGGCCGTATTGTGGGAGAGTCCGCAGCCCTGCTGTTTACCGCAGGCAGTGGTTTCCAGCTTCCGAGAAATTTGTTTAGTAAGTTATTTGAGTCCAGCGGAACATTAACCATCCAGTTGTATTTATCCATGCAGAAGGCAAAGTATGACCAAGCCTTTGGCATTGCTGTGGTCTTGCTGCTGCTGGTTCTGGGAATCAATCTGCTGACCCATTATATCACAGCACGTTTTGATGCGACCAAGCTAAAGTAGTGTATGCAATAGAAAAACGGAAGACAAAGTCAAATAGAGTAGGAAAAAGTAGAATAGGATAGTAGGATGGAGAAAGGAAAAACAGGATGAACACAAAGATTTCCACAAAGGATTTGAATTTATATTATGGTACGAATCATGCATTAAAGGGAATTTGTTTGGACTTGTATGAGAAACAAATCACCGCTTTTATCGGACCTTCTGGTTGTGGAAAGTCCACATACTTAAAGACCCTAAATCGCATGAACGATTTGGTTCCCAATGTAAAAATTACCGGAGAGGTTTTGTTGGATGGGGAGGACATCTATAGCCCCAAAGCGGACACCACTTTATTGCGGAAAAAAGTAGGAATGGTATTTCAGCAGCCGAATCCCTTTCCCATGAGCATTTATGATAATGTGGCCTATGGACCGAGGGTGCATGGCATTAAGAATAAGCAGACGTTGGATGACATTGTGGAGAAGAGTCTTAAGGGAGCGGCACTTTGGGATGAGGTGCATGACCGTCTCAAAAAATCGGCTTTGGGACTGTCCGGAGGACAGCAGCAAAGACTTTGCATTGCGAGAGCCTTAGCGGTGGAGCCAGAAGTGCTTTTGATGGATGAGCCGACCTCAGCCTTGGATCCGATTTCCACTCTAAAGATTGAAGATTTGATGGGAGAACTCAAGAAAAATTATACGGTAGCAATTGTAACGCATAACATGCAGCAGGCAACCCGTATTGCGGATTACACGGCCTTCTTTTTGGTGGGAGAAGTGGTAGAATATGCCCCCACAACAGAGTTGTTTTCAAGACCGAGGGAGAAAAAGACCGAGGATTATATTACGGGACGTTTCGGATGATAAATATTTTGGGAAGATGCAGACAATGGTATGCAAATTGGTGTGCAGAATGGAGGAGAGAAGGTATGACAATGCGAACTTCCTTTGACCATGAGTTGAAGGTGTTGAACGAAGAATTGACAGAGATGGGAACGAAGGTGGTTAACACCATAGAGGAAACTCTAATGGCATTTCAGGAGAATGACCAGAAACTTGCAACTAAGATTATTCGGGGAGATCGTGAGGTGGACGAGATGGAGAGAACCATAGAGTCTCGCTGTCTGAATCTGATGCTTCGCCAACAGCCGGTGGCAAAGGATTTGAGACACATTTCCATGGCTCTTAAGGTTGTGACGGATTTGGAGAGAATCGGAGACCACGCGGCGGATATTGCGGAGTTGGTGTTGCATTTGGATGACAAGGGTTCGGAATTTATCCTTCCGGTCTTGCCAGATATGGTCGCCAGTGTAAAGGAGATGCTGCAGATGGCAATTGATGCCTTTATCCGCAAGGATGTGCTGCTTGCCAGAAAAGTAGAAAAACAGGATGATGTTGTGGATGACTACTTCAATCAGGTGAAAAAAGATGTGGCAAGTTTTATTCAAAATGAAGGAAATGCGGACAAGGCTGTGGACTTGCTGATGATTGCAAAGTATTTAGAGAGAATTGCAGACCATGCCGTGAATGTGTGTGAATGGACAGAATTCCATGATACCGGAGAGGTGAAAAATCATCGGATTCTGTAAAAAGTGTATGCTCTCACCCCTTTCTGTGTTATGATGGTATCGATACGCTATACCATTATAGAACAGAAAGGGGTGTTTTCTATGGAAAATACAGAAAATACGTCTGAACATAAGAAATATATAAGTGTGGGTCTCTTGGCTCATGTCGATGCTGGAAAAACCACCTTATCGGAGAGTCTGCTGCATCTGGGCGGAAAAATCCGCGAACCGGGACGGGTGGACAATAAAGATGCCTTTTTGGATACGCATGAATTGGAGAGGGCGAGGGGAATCACCATTTTTTCCAAACAGGCGGTGTTTCCTCTTGGGGAGAGAGAAATCACTCTCCTAGACACTCCGGGACATGTGGATTTCTCTGCAGAGATGGAACGCAGCTTACAGGTGATGGACTATGCCATTTTGCTGATCAATGGAGCGGATGGCGTTCAGGGGCATACTGAGACCTTATGGAGACTTTTGGCACGCTATCAGATACCGGTGTTTGTCTTTGTAAATAAGATGGATCAGGTGGGAACCGATAAGGAGAAGCTGTTAGCGGAGCTGTCGCAGCGTCTGAGCGAGCACTGTGTGGATTTTACGGAGGGGCAGGAAGAAGCCCAATTTTTCGAGAATGTCGCTGTCTGTGACGAGGCAGCATTGGAGAGTTATCTGGAAGAGGAGAGGCTGACAGAAAGACAGATACAGGATTTGATTCGGCAGAGAAAGATTTTTCCCTGCTATTTTGGTTCGGCACTGAAACTCACGGGAATGGAGGAATTTTTTCGTGGTTTGGAACGCTATATGCAGGATAAGGTTTATGGGAAGGAGTTTGCGGCAAAGGTCTTTAAGATAGCCAGAGACGAGCAGGGCAACCGCCTGACCTACATGAAGATAAGTGGAGGCAGCCTCAAAGTAAAGACATTGCTACAGGGACCAGACTGGGAAGAAAAGGTAGACCAGATACGCATTTATTCCGGAAGCAAATACGAGACGGCAAATGAGGTCTTTGCAGGAACTATCTGTGCGGTGACAGGACTTACAAAAACCGTCCCTGGAGAGGGACTGGGAGCAGAAGAGGACTCTGCTCTTCCTTTGTTGGAACCAGTGCTGACCTACGAGATTCGTCTGCCGGAGGACTGTGAGCCGCACTCTGCACTCCGCAAGCTCAAGCAACTGGAGGAGGAAGAGCCGGAGTTGCACATTGTCTGGCAGGAAGAAATCGGAGAGATTCATGCACAGGTGATGGGAGAGGTGCAGATTGAAATCCTAAAAGCTGTCATTCTGGAACGTTTTGGCATGGAGGTGGAGTTTGGTAGCGGAAGCATTGTTTATAAAGAAACGATAGCGGCTCCTGTGGAAGGGGTGGGACATTTCGAGCCTCTGCGTCACTATGCGGAGGTACATCTTTTGTTGGAACCAGCTGAGAGGGGCAGTGGGCTGCAGTTTCACACCAAAGTCAGCGAGGATGACTTGGATGGAAATTGGCAGCGTTTGATTTTGACTCATCTGGAAGAGAGGGAGCATAGAGGGGTACTGACAGGGTCAGCCATCACGGACTTGCACATCACATTGGTGGCGGGAAGAGCACATCTTAAGCATACGGAGGGCGGAGATTTCCGGCAGGCCACTTACCGTGCCGTGCGGCAGGGCTTAAAGAAAGCCAAAAGCATTCTTTTGGAGCCATACTATGCCTTCCGCTTGGAACTGCCACAAGAGATGCTAGGAAGAGCCATGAATGACATTCAAAAGATGAATGGAAGCTTTCTTCCGCCACAGATAGAGGGCGAACTGGCAGTCTTAAACGGCAATGCTCCCGTTAGTGAGATGCGGGATTATCAGACAGAAGTGAACTCCTACACCAAGGGCAGGGGACGTTTCTCCTGCCGCTTAAAGGGCTATGAACCCTGCCACAATGCCGAGAAAGTAATAGAAGCGATAGGATACGATTCGGAGAGCGATTTGGATAATCCGACAGGTTCTGTCTTCTGTGCCCATGGAGCAGGCTTTGTGGTGCCATGGAACGAAGTGGAACAATATATGCATCTGCCAGCCATTCTAAAAGAGGAAAAGCCGTCTGAGCCTGAGCCAGAGCAAATGTCAAGCTCCGCTCCCGCTTCTACTTTCTCGGAGAAAAGAAGCAGCCGAAGCCGTGATTTTTATGCGGGAGAGAAGGAGTTGGAAGAAATCTTTCTTCGTACTTATGGAGTTTCCAAGAGGGAGCAGAGCATTCCGGCGAGAACCGTGCCGACCCGTCGCATGGCAGAGTCGAAAGGGACTTGGGAGAGACCGGAGCCGGTGGATGAGTATCTGCTGGTGGACGGCTATAATATTATTTTTTCGTGGGATGAGTTGAAGGAACTCTCCGAAATCAGTATGGATGCCGCGAGGATGCGGCTGATGGATGTACTCTGCAACTATCAGGGCTTCAAAAAGTGTAAGTTGATTTTGGTGTTTGATGCCTATAAGGTGAAGGGACACACACAGGAGGTGCTGCCCTACCATAACATCCATGTGGTTTACACCAAGGAAGCGGAGACGGCGGATCAATACATTGAAAAAACGGTTCACGAAATCGGGCGTAAGTACCATGTGACGGTGGCGACTTCCGATGGATTGGAGCAGCTGATTATCTTTGGACAGGGGGCAAAGAGGCTTTCTGCAAGAGAGCTGAAGGAAGAAGTTGCACTGGTGGAGAAGCAGATTCGGGAGGAACATTTGGATAAGCAGAAAAAGGTTCACAATTATATGGCGGAGTACATGAAAGAAGAGGAAACATCATCATAATAGGGAATAGGATAAACAGATAATCAAGAATAAGACAGTCAAGCATAGGATAGTTGAGAATAAGAAAGTTAAGAATAGGATGGTAGAGCATGAGAGAACGTTTGACCGAAAGTGATGTGAAAAAAATAGAGGCAGAGATTGAGCATAGAAAGCTGGTGGTGAGAAAGGAAGCCATAGAGGCGGTGAAGGAAGCAAGGGCACAGGGAGACTTGAGTGAGAATTTTGAGTACTATGCGGCAAAACGAGAGAAAAACAGCAACGAGAGCCGCATCCGCTATCTGGAAAATATGCTGCGTTCTGCGATTGTTATCTCGGATAGCTCCAAGGAGGACGAGGTGGGCATCAACAATTTAGTAGAGTTGTATATGGAGGATGACGATGAGACAGAGACTTACAAAATCGTCACGTCCATTCGAGGCAACTCCTTAGACGGAAAAATTAGCACCGAATCTCCGCTCGGAAAGGCGGTTTTGGGGCATAAGGTGAATGACAGGGTTTATGTGGAGGTCAGTGAGAAGATAGGATACTATGTCGTGATTCGTTCCATCAACAAAAATATGGATGATACAGCGGATAACATCCGTAAGTTCTAAAAAAGTGTATATCGTGCAAGTATCCCCTCAAAGTCCATGGGCTTCGGGGGGATACTTTTATAATTAAACAGCCAGAAAACCCATTCCCTTTCGGTGATGGGATGAATGG
>JAUNGR010000184.1 GCA_030524485.1 bacterium
AAGGAAACGCGCCACCGCTATGGGACGTATCAGAATGTTCTTCTCTCGGATGCAGAGATGGAGACTGTGAAGCGGGAGTTCCCGTCAGATTATATGGCCCGGATTGAACGGATGTCAGAGTATATTGCTTCGACGGGCAAGGGCTATAAAAACTATCTGGCCGCGCTTCGCAGCTGGGCAAGGCGTGAAAAGCCTAAATACAGTGCGGCAGCGTATCAGTTTGAGGAGGGAGACAGCTTATGAGAGAGTGTGTTCCGGAAGCATTGGCTTCTGTGCTGGACAGGCTATCGGTCCCGCGGGAGCCGAAGGAGGGAGAATATCTGAGGATAAGGGCATCACGCCTCCGAAGTACACAGTATTTTTCAAGGCAAAGGATGCGGATGCATTGACAGCCGCATTTACGGAGTTTACCAACCAGAAGTTGAAAACAAAGGATAGGAGGCGTTCAATGAGTATAAGAAAAAGCACGGAAAGGACGCGAAGCTGCCCAGCACCAAGGAACTGAGTGCGGAATATGCTGCCGTTCTTGAACGGAAAAAGAAATCCTACGCCGAGTACCGAAAGATCAAGACGGAGATGCAGGATTGGCTTACGGCTCAAAAGATCGTGCAGACGGTTCTGGGTGAGGAACAGGAGAAAAGACAGGAGCAGCTGCGGCAGGAGGCGCGGGAACCGCAGGAAAACAGATAGTGAAATGTCGGTGTGGCATGGGAGAAATTCTCGTGCTGCGCCGGTTTTTTTTAAGCATTCTCTTGACAAGTTTAAATTCAAATACTATAATACCTAACAGAATTAGTAATTAGATTAGGAGGTGGTGAAACTGGATTATACCTATTTAGCAAATGAATTGATTGATTTGCGTGCTAGAACTCCTCAAATAAAAATGGAACGCTCAATTTTAGAAATGGGTAGAGGGGAAGTTCTTGTAATGAATTATTTATCTTCTAACAAAAACAGAGCTTACCCTAAAGATATCAGCAAAGCTCTTATGCTGACAACTGCCCGTATAGCAGCGATATTAAAAAATTTGGAAAAGCATGATATGATAACGAAAACTCAAGATTCGCTGGATAATCGTCAGACAGTGGTTGAATTGACTGACGCAGGAGTGGCTTCCATATCTGCACGCAAAGAGAAATTAGTTCAAGCAACAGCTAAAATGTTAGAAACACTTGGAGAAGATGACGCAAAAGCATATATCCGTATTCAAAAAAAATTAATGAATCTGGAGGAAGTCTGGAAATAAGCCTGCTCGATTTAGGGCAGGCTAACATTTAAAGAAAATAGCTAATAGAATGAGTAATTCTATTAGTTTGATAAGGAGGTTTATGATGAATAAAAAAGCAATTATTCATGTTGAGAATTTTACACAACAGTATGGTGGGTTTAAAGCCGTAGACAACATTTCATTTGATGTTTATGAAGGAGAAATCTTTGGCTTTGTAGGACCAAATGGAGCAGGAAAAAGTACGACAATCAATACATTATGCACAATTCTTCCAAAAACAAAAGGAAAAATCATTATCAATGGACATGATGTAGATACACAACAAGATTTAGTGAGAAAAGACATTGGAGTTGTATTTCAGGACTCAACTTTGGACAGCACAATGACAATAGAAGAAACACTAAAACTACATTGTGACTTTTATCAAATTCCCAAAAAAGAAATAAATGACAGAATCGATTTCGTTTTGGAATTAGTTGATTTAAAGGACAAGAAAAAGAATGTAGTCGCAGGTCTTTCAGGAGGAATGAAGCGTAGACTCGAAATTGCCAGAGGTATGCTTCATTATCCTAAAATACTCTTTTTAGACGAGCCAACAACTGGTCTTGATCCTAGAAGTCGTGAAAATGTTTGGAATTATATCCGTCGATTGCAACAAGAAAAAGGAATTACAATCTTTCTGACTACACATTACATGGAAGAAACAGAAATATGTTCACATATGGCTATCATGCAAAGTGGAAAAATTACAGCAATGGATACGCCAAGCAACTTAAAGCAGAAATATACACATACATTTTTAGATATTTCTTGTATTGATGAGAATAGTGTTTTGAATTATTTCAAATCGAAAAATATCAAATGCTTTCCATATGGCGGACGATTGCGTACAGAAGTAGATAATTCTACGCAAGCCATGGATATTCTCCAAGATATAAAAAACTATATTCAGGATTTTGAATTTAAACATGGCACTCTGAATGATGTGTTTTTAGGAATTAGGTAATTGCGAAACGCTCTAAGAACCTTTGCAGATTTAAAGAAAAATAGGCA
>JAUNGR010000042.1:0-4509 GCA_030524485.1 bacterium
GAACAAACCGACTTTGGTAATCGCGCACAATAAGACCTTAGCGGCACAGCTCTACAGTGAGTTCAAAGAATATTTTCCGAATAATGCAGTGGAGTATTTTGTGTCCTATTATGATTATTACCAGCCAGAGGCTTATGTCCCTTCCACAGACACTTACATTGAGAAGGATTCTGCCATCAACGATGAGATCGATAAGCTGAGGCATTCGGCGACCGCTGCACTGTCGGAGCGAAGGGATGTGATTATCGTTGCGTCGGTGTCCTGTATTTATGGTTTGGGAAATCCGATTGACTATAAGAACATGGTGATTTCTTTGCGTCCGGGCATGATAAGAGACCGAGACGAGGTGATTCACAAACTGATTGATATTCAGTACACAAGGAATGAGATGGATTTTAAGCGAGGAAGCTTTCGAGTGAGAGGGGATGTGCTGGAGATTTATCCGGCTTACTCTGGAGGAGAAGCTTTTCGAGTGGAGTTCTTTGGGGATGAAGTGGATCGTATCTCGGAGATTGATTCCCTCACTGGTGAGGTGAAGGCTCTCTTAAACCATGTGGCAATTTTTCCGGCTTCTCACTATGTGGTGCCTAAAGACAAGATGCTTCGAGCGACTGAGGATATCCTGAAGGAGATGGAGGAGCAGGTAAAGCGGTTTCAGAGCGAAGATAAGTTGCTGGAGGCACAGCGCATCTCAGAGAGGACTCGTTTTGATGTGGAGATGATGAGAGAAACTGGATTCTGCTCTGGCATTGAGAACTATTCGAGGCATCTGGTGGGAAGCAAGGCGGGAGAACCACCCTGTACGCTCTTGGATTACTTCCCAGAAGATTTTTTGATTATTGTGGACGAGTCTCACATCACAATTCCTCAGATTCGTGGTATGTATTTTGGAGACCGTTCCCGAAAGACTACCTTGGTCAATTATGGCTTTCGTTTGCCCTCTGCCTTGGACAATCGCCCCTTGAATTTTTCGGAATTTGAGGGTAAAATTGACCAGATGCTCTTTGTCTCTGCGACACCGAATGTATATGAGAAGGAACATGAGCTGCTGCGAAGCGAGCAGATTATCCGTCCGACTGGTTTGTTAGACCCTGAAATTTCCGTGCGTCCAGTCGAGGGGCAGATTGATGATTTGATTGGAGAGGTCAATCGCGAGACAGCAAAGCACAATAAAGTGTTAATCACGACACTGACTAAGAGAATGGCGGAGGACTTGACGGATTATATGAAGGAAGTTGGCATCCGTGTAAGGTATCTGCACTCTGACATTGATACGTTGGAGAGAGCGGAAATTATCCGTGATATGCGTTTGGATGTATTTGATGTGCTGGTGGGCATCAACTTGCTGCGGGAAGGTTTGGACATTCCAGAGATTACCTTGGTGGCGATTTTGGATGCGGACAAAGAGGGCTTTCTGCGTTCGGAAACCTCTCTGATTCAGACAGTAGGACGTGCGGCAAGAAATAGCGAAGGCCATGTGATTATGTATGCGGATACCATGACCGATTCCATGAAAAAAGCGATTGAGGAGACAAACCGCCGACGCAGCCTTCAGCAGGCCTACAACGAAGCTCACGGAATTACCCCTAAGACCATTCAAAAAGCGGTGAGAGATTTGATTGCTATCTCCAAGGCAGTGCAGGAGAAGGAAGTCGCTTTTGAGAAGGATACGGAGTCTATGAGTGAGAAGGAGTTAAAAAAGCTGGCAGCAGATTTAAAGAAAAAGATGAATCAGGCAGCGGCGGAGCTGAATTTCGAGGCGGCAGCACAGCTGCGTGACCGAATGATAGAGATTCAAAAACGGATACAGGAACTGTAAAATAGATAGGATAACAGGGGCAAAAGGTCATAAAATCCGATATGAGCTTGCTTTGCAAGAGGATTTCTGAACGTGGAACCTGCCAAAATAGGAGTAAAAGCAAAGGATAGGCAAAAGAAAAGTATGAGTGACAAGATGTTGATGGAGACAGCGGTGCTAGCAGGAGAGATTATGTTAAGCAGCGGTGCGGAGATTTATCGTGTGGAAGATACAATGAATCATATTTTGAAGATGTCTGACGCAAAGACAGCGGATGCCTATGTGTTGTCAACGGGAGTGCTGGCAACCTTGGAGAATCCAAAAGCGGAGACCATCACGGTGGTGCGAAGAGTGAATGAGAGGGCAACCAATCTCAACCGCATCTGTGCAGTCAATGACATTTCAAGAAGGTTCTGTGCAGGAAGTATCACTCTGGAGACGGCACACCGAGCCATGCAGGAGGTAGAGAAAGTACAGATTTATAAGGATCTTTTTAAAAAGATAAGTATCATAGGAGTGACAGGTGGGTTTGCCCTGCTTTTGGGTGGAAGTATGCTGGATGGTCTGACGGCAGGCATCGTTGGGGCGGTCTTGGCATTGGTTTTGTGGCTGACGGAGAAAATTTCTCTGAATGATTTCTGCAAAAATGCCATCGGTGGTTTTGTGATTGCTTACAGTTCCTTTGTGTTGAAACAGTGGGTGTTGCGAAGTTGCAACGTGGATTTGGTCGTGATTGGTTCCATCATGCCGATTGTGCCAGGAGTTACCTTTACGACAGCGATACGAGACACCCTGAATGGAGATTATTCCTCCGGTGTGGCTCGTATGGTGGAAGCCGTGGTGGTGGCATTGGCAGTAGCGGCAGGAGTCGGTTTGGCGATGCTGCTCTGGAACATGATGACAGGAGGAAGTATGTTATGGTCATAAGAGTGGTGGGAGCCTTCTTCGCAGTCTTTTGCTTTTCGATTTTGTTGGAGTTGCCAGTAAAGCAGTTGCTGTATGCAGGCTTTGTCGGGGCAGTCGGCTGGATGGTTTATCTCTTGGTGGAGCCGAATCATTCTGTGGTGGCGGCTGCCTTCGTTTCCAGCCTTGTGATAGCTCTGCTCTGTCATATTTTTGCGAGGTTATTTAAGAAGCCGGTGACGGTATATTTTGTGGCGGGCATTCTGCCCTCGGTGCCGGGGGCTTCGATTTATCGGACGGTTCTCTATTTGATTCAGGGAGACATGTCTCTTAGCACTTACTATCTGATGGAGACTTTGCAGGTAGCAGGCGGCATCGCGGTGGCAATTTTTATCATGGATTCCCTGTTTCGCATCCGAAAGAAGGAGAAACAAGAATCGCTTACGGAGAGAAGGCAGAGTCCGACAGGGAGGGGATAGTGAGTTGTCGCTTCTCCTTGGAATAGTAATAGACATGGTCGGACAGACGTTCCTCCAAAAGGACGGAAGAGTGGTTGACGGAATTGACCATATCGTTCAGTTCAGAGAGAGGAAGAGCCTCTTCCTCTGGCAGAAGTAAGAATTCGTGGATGCTGGATGGAATCAGAATCAGGTTGCGGTTTAGGCTGTTGGCGAAGGTGTGAAGGATGTTCGGATATAGAATGCAGCAGGCACCGTATAAACTCAGACAGTTGCTGAGAATGTAGATGGGAGTCCGCATGGGGAGCAGGAGAGAGAAGGACGGAGACTGGCTTTTCAATAGCTCATTTAAAATGGCATCAAGACGGCCAATCGTAGGTGGGAAAAGGCGGGGGGTATTTTCGCTCGCAAGCTTCCAAAGCTCTTCCAGACTGCAGTTCCATGCCTCCAAATGCCTGTGATAAATCAGCGAAGTCATGGGAAGTTGTCCCTTTCGCTCTAAATGCAGAAAAAATACAATCGAAAGATCCAAAAAGGGAAGATGAGGAATCTGGGACAGAAGTTTCCGATTCATCTCGGTATGGACGAGTTTGTAGGCGATGTGAGACTTGGCATAGGAAAAATCCCCATATTGATGAAAAGGCGGCAATTCCAAGCTTTGATAGTCTACAAAGAGAGCATAAATCTCATCCAAAATATGTTGCATGGACTCTCCGGACTGGTATTTTCGATAATAATCTTGGACATAGAGCGTTGGGGAGATGCTTTTTCCTTCTGGAGTGATGCAAAAGGCATCCAGAGAGGTTCCATTGTTTTTGGGAACGGAGAAAAAGGATATTTTTGCGTGCTTTTTGAAGCAGTCTGCAAGTTGAAATTGTAGCTGTGTGAGAAAGGTTTGATATTGCATAGAAGGCCTCCTTGCCAGATAGAAATGAGAGATAAACGAGTAAACGGATAGACGAAGAAAAATAAAAAAGAATAAAACAAAAAAGCAAAAAAGAAATACAATAGAAATAAAACAGATAAAGAGAATAAGCAAACAAAAGTCTCTTATCAAGAAAGTTTGTAGCTGAATCATACCATCATTTGAGAGGAATGTCAAACACAAAATTTTTGGAAAAGCTCTTGCACTTTCCCAAAGAATGATGTATGATACTAAAGATGCATCTGTAGCTCAGTGGATAGAGCAGTGGTTTCCGGAGCCATGTGCGGGGGTTCGACTCCCTTCAGATGCATGTATCCCTGTAAAACTGACAGATGCCGGTTTTACAGGGATTTTTTACTGTGAAAGTCCTGTCAAGCGACTGGGCAGACTGTGTGCTAGCACACAAGGATGCACAGGCATTTGAC
>JAUNGR010000042.1:4609-20238 GCA_030524485.1 bacterium
TGCCATAGGCACGTAGTAACTGACTTTCACAGTCAAAAGTCAAGCGACTGGGCAGACTGTGTGCTAGCACACAAGGATGCACAGGCATTTGACAGGCTAACCCGTATGTAGCACGTAGGACGATAGTTCGAAGTGCGGAATACGGGTCAGTTACGGGAGTGCCATAGGCACGTAGTAACTGACTTTCACAGTCAAAAGTCAAGCGACTGGGCAGTTATGTGAATGCCATAGGCACGTAGTCACTGACTTTCACAATCCTAGGAGAAAATTCACAATACTTTTTTGAACGCAAAGAAAGGAGTGTTTGACGAAATTTATGAATATAAAGGATTTTTATTTTGATTTGCCACAGGAGTTGATTGCACAGGACCCGCTGGAAGATAGGTCTTCCTCCCGCCTTTTGGTGTTGGACAAAAAGACCGGAGAGACGGAACATAAGACCTTTCGTGACATTCTTTCCTATCTAAGAGCAGGGGATTGTCTGGTCATCAATGACACGAAGGTGATTCCGGCAAGATTGTTTGGCATCAAGGAGGGAACGGAGGCCAAAATCGAGATTTTGCTCTTAAAGAGAAGAGAGAATGATATTTGGGAGACCTTGGTGAAGCCAGGGAAGAAGGCAAAGGTGGGAACCAAAATCGTTTTTGGAGATGGACTTTTGACAGCAACGGTGCTGGATGTGGTGGAAGACGGAAATCGCTTGATTCAATTCTCCTACAAGGGCATTTTTGAGGAAATTCTGGATAGGCTTGGACAGATGCCGCTGCCTCCTTACATCACGCATCAGCTTAAGGATAAAAATCGGTATCAAACGGTGTATGCCGTGCACGAAGGTTCGGCGGCGGCTCCAACAGCCGGTTTGCATTTCACAAAGGAGTTGCTTGAGGAAGTGCAGGCGATGGGTGTGAGGATTGCGAGAGTGACCTTGCATGTGGGCTTGGGAACGTTCCGTCCGGTGAAGGTGGAAAATGTGCTGGAACACCATATGCACTCGGAATTTTATGTTGTGAGCGAGGAAGCGGCACGGATTGTGAATGAGACCAAGGAAGCGGGCGGTCGGGTCTTTTGTGTGGGAACCACGAGTTGCCGCACCGTGGAGTCAGCAGCTACGGAGGATGGCATTCTTCATGCCGGAAGCGGTTGGACGAGCATTTTTATCTATCCGGGCTATCGTTTTAAGATTCTGGATGCTCTCATCACAAATTTCCATCTGCCGGAGTCCACGCTGGTGATGTTGGTGTCTGCATTAGCGGGAAGAGAGCAGGTGTTGGCTGCCTATGCGGAGGCGGTGAAGGAGAGATATCGTTTCTTTAGTTTTGGAGATGCGATGCTGATTGTGGACAGAAATCGTTAAGGGGAAAGCGATGAGACGGATGGAAGAAGTCACAAAAAAAGAGAGGGAGAGCTTGACGGAGGAAGTCCGCCTGAATAAATGGTTGAGCGAAAAAGGCATTTGTTCAAGGCGGGAAGCAGATAGGCTCACAGAGCAGGGACGGATTTTGGTGGACGGAAGAAAGGCTTTGATGGGGCAAAAGGTGAGGGACGGGCAGGAGATTGTCTTGGATGGCAGGAAAATCAGCGGAGGACAGGAACGGCTGCATACGCCTGCCCCAGTGTTGTTGATGTTGAATAAACCAAGGGGCATTGTCTGCACAACCTCAGATAAGGATAGAGCGATGAACGTTGTGGATTTTGTGGGCTATCCAGAGCGGGTGTATCCGGTTGGGCGTTTGGACAAGGACTCGGAAGGACTGCTTTTGCTGACCAATCAGGGAGATTTGGTCAATCGCATGATGCGCAGTGTGAATGCCCATGAGAAGGAATATCTGGTGACCACCAACCGTCCAGTAACGGAGGAATTTTTGAGAGCAATGCGGGCGGGGGTGCCGATTTTGGACACGGTGACTCGTCCGTGTCAGGCGGAAAAAACAGGGGAATGTAGCTTTCGTATTGTTCTGACTCAGGGGCTGAACCGGCAGATTCGGCGGATGTGCGAATATTTCGGTTATCGGGTGTTGACGCTAAAGAGGGTGCGAATTATGAGTCTGCATTTGGGAAGGCTAAAAACCGGAGAGTGGCGAAAGGTGAGCGAGCAAGAGCAAAAAAAGTTGTATGAGCTTTTGAAAAATTCTCAAAAATAGCTGGAAACAGGCAGAGAAAGTCAAAAAAACAGTAGAAAGGGGAAGGCAGATATGGAAGAAAAGATAAGCCGAATGAGGGAGCTGGTTCGGATTCTGAACGAGGCGGGTAAGGCCTACTATTCGGAGAGCCGTGAGATTATGAGCAATTTCGAGTACGACCGACTGTACGATGAGCTGACGGCTTTGGAGAAGCAGACTGGCGTGATTCTTTCGGGGAGTCCGACCCAAAAAGTGGGCTATGAGGTGCTCAGTGCCTTGCCGAAGGAGGCACATGAGACTCCTATGCTCTCCTTGGATAAGACGAAGGAGAGGGAGACACTAAAGGAGTGGTTGGGAACCCAAAAAGGATTGCTCTCATGGAAGTTGGATGGACTCACCATCGTGTTGACTTATGAAGACGGAGTGCTTGCCAAAGCGGTCACAAGGGGAAATGGGGAAGTCGGGGAGGTTATCACGGCAAACGCAAAAACCTTTGTGAACATTCCGCTGACCATTGCCTACAAGGGAAGTTTGGTGCTGCGAGGGGAGGCCATCATCACCTATCCGGATTTTGCACGCATCAATGCGGAGATTGCGGATGAGGATGCCAGATATAAGAATCCCAGAAACCTGTGTAGCGGCTCGGTTCGCCAGCTTTCCAGCCAGATAACAGCGGAGAGAAATGTGCATTTTTTGGCACACGCTCTGGTAAAGGCGGAGGGAGTGGACTTTAAGAATTCCAGAAAAGAGCAGTTTGAGTGGCTCAAGACGCAGGGCTTTGAGACGGTGGAATATCGGGAAGTGACGGCAGATACCATCGAGGCGGTTGTGAATGAGTTTGAAAAGAGAGTTGCCACTTATGAGGTTCCCTCCGATGGATTGGTGCTGCTCTTGGATGACATTGCTTATGGAGAGTCTCTGGGAAGAACGGCAAAGTTTCCAAGAAATGCAATTGCCTTTAAGTGGGAAGATGAGACGAGGGAGACAAAGCTATTATACATTGAGTGGAGTGCTTCCCGAACAGGGCTTATCAATCCTGTAGCTGTGTTTGAACCGGTGGAGCTGGAGGGAACAACCGTGAGCCGTGCCAGCGTTCATAACATCAGTGTGCTGGAATCGTTTGAGTTAGGCGAGGGGGATTGCATCACGGTCTATAAGGCAAATATGATTATTCCGCAGATTGCGGACAATCTGACTCGCAGCAAGAGCATTTCGATTCCCAAAACCTGTCCAGTCTGCGGTGCAGCAACGGAAATTCGGGAAGTGGGGGAGGTGCGTTCGCTGTACTGCACAAATCCAGAGTGTCAGGCAAAAAAAATCAAGGCCTTTTCCCTGTTTGTGAGCCGAGATGCCCTAAACATAGATGGTCTTTCCGAGATGACCTTGGAGAAATTCATCGCTGCTGGATTCATCCATGAATTTGCAGATATCTTTCAATTGCCAGAGCACAGAGACAGCATCGTGCAGATGGAGGGCTTTGGGGAGCGTTCTTTTGAGAACTTAAAGGAGGCCTTGGATAGGGCTTCTCACACGACAATGGTGCGTCTCCTCTATGGTCTGGGCATTGCGGGCATTGGTCTTGCCGGTGCCAAGATGCTGGTGCGCCACTTCAAGGGAGATTTGGAAACCATGCGCAGAGCCTCCAAGGAAGAATTGATGGAGATTGATGGCATCGGTGAGGTACTGGCAGAGGCATGGGTGAGTTTCTGGGGAGACGAGAGCAACTGTCAAAAAGTGGAGCATTTGTTGAAAGTGTTGACCATAGAACCAATGGCACAGGAGACGGAGGAGCAAAACTTGCCATTAGCAGGACAGGTGATCGTCATCACCGGCTCCTTGGAGACCTTTGCAAACCGTAAGGAGCTTCAGGAATGGATTGAGGAGAGGGGAGGAAGAGTGACGGCCGCTGTGACCCAAAAAACCACCTGTCTCATTAATAACAATACCGCTTCAAGCTCATCGAAAAATAAAAAGGCAAGGGAATTGGGGATTCCGGTGCTTTCTGAGGCGGAGTTCCTTACCCAATTTTCAGAAGGAAGCGAGGGGACAGAGAGAGATGCCGATTAAAATACAGAAGGATTTGCCGGCCAGAGAGATTCTGGAGTGGGAAAATATATTTGTGATGGATGAGGTGCGTGCCCTAAAACAGGACATTCGCCCTCTGGAAATTTTGATTTTAAATCTGATGCCGATTAAGGAGGACACGGAGACGCAGCTTTTGCGTGCTCTCTCCAACACACCGTTGCAGGTGGATTGTAGTTTTTTGAAGGTTTCCAACCACGAGTCCAAGAACACATCGGCCAGCCATCTGAATAAATTTTATCAGAATTTTGAGCAGGTAAAAAAGAATCGCTACGATGGGATGATTATCACCGGTGCACCGGTGGAGTTGATGGACTTTGAGGAGGTCGATTACTGGCCGGAGATGGTGGAGATTATGGAGTGGACCAAGACGCATGTGACTTCCACCATCCATATTTGCTGGGGAGCACAGGCAGGCCTGTACTATCACTATGGCATTCCGAAGTACATGAGAGAAAGCAAACTGTCTGGCATTTATGAGCATAGGGTGCTGAATCGGAAAATTCCGCTGGTGCGTAGCCTGAACGATTTCTTCTATGCACCTCACTCCCGCTACACGGAGGTGAGACGAAGCGACATAGAGAAACATCCGGAATTGCAGATTCTTGCGGAGTCCGAGGAGGCGGGAGTTTTTCTGGTGATGGACAAGAGTGGAAAGCAGATTTTCATTCAGGGACATCCGGAATATGATAGAATGACACTGAACAATGAATACCACAGGGATTTGAAAAGGGGGCTGAATCCGGAGATTCCGGTCAATTATTATGAGCACAACGACCCCTTTTCCATCCCGAGACTGATGTGGAGAAATACCGGAAATACGCTTTATTCCAACTGGTTGAATTTTTATGTATACCAAATGACTCCTTATGTGTTGCAAAAGGACGAATAGGAGAGGAAAAGTCAGTCCAGCTTGTTTGCAAGCTCAGAGAGAGGAGCAAAGTGGTAGCCCATCTCCTCCCATTTGGTGAGCAGCTCATCTAAGATAGCGGCGTTGGTGGAGGAGGTATTGTGCAGCAGCACCACCGCACCGGAATGGATGCGGGAGAGCAGTTTATCAAAGGCTTCCTCTTTGGTGGGCTGGCTGTCTTGCAGCCAATCGACATAGGCGAGGCTCCAGAAGAAGGTGTAGTAGCCCAAATCCTTGGCCATCTGCAGGTTTTGGCTGCTGTATTTTCCCTGCGGGGGACGGTAATAAGAGACCATAGGAGAGCCAGTGATTTCCTGATAGAGCGTTTCCACCTCCTGTAATTCTTTTTGGAAGGATTCCACTGTGGCAATCTGGGACATATTGGGGTGGTGGTAGGTGTGGTTGGCAACGCTGTGGCCTTCCGCTACCATGCGGCGAACGAGTTCAGGGCTGGTTTCCAGATAGTTTCCAACCACAAAGAAAGTGGCAGGAGCCTGATGTTTCTTGAGGGCATCCAAAATCACAGGGGTGTTGCCATTCTCATAGCCACAGTCGAAGGTGAGATAGATGACAGGTTCTTCGGTCTCATCCAAAAAGGCAGCACGGTAGTTTCGCAGCTCGGCGGGGGAGGCATTTCCAGTCGGCTTTCCTCCATTTTTTGGGAAGCCTAGCCCCCAATTTTGCTCGGAGGAAGTCGTAGAAGCTGCAAGAACGGAGACTTCCGTCTGAGAGGAAGCATGGAGGGAGGCAGCAGCCCCTGCTCCAGCAAAGTAGGACAAAGAAAGGAAAAGGCAGGTGCCAAGGAGTTTTGCTCCTTGGCTTTTTTTGATGCAAGGTTTCATGGAAGAGTCACTCCAACTCTGTTTGCTTATGTATATGCACGGAAAGTGGATTTCTACAAAAAAGTTCTAAATTTAGGTCTGTCTCATATAAGTGTTACTAGGAAAGACTTGTCAAGCGGATAGGGATATTGTATGCAGGATGCATGAGGGGGGAGGTGAGCAGGAAGTAAATATGGAAGAGAGGGAGAGAGAAATCTGGAGATTTTTTCCGGCAAGATTGCGGCAGAGGCTGGGAAATTTGGAAGCCCAGATGACGCAGCTGCAGGAGATTCGGTTGCGTGTGGGAAGACCCATCAGCGTTCGTATCTGTGGAAGGGAAGTGGTTTTGGAGGAGGAAAGTGTGGTTAGTAGGGAGGACATTCGGGATTTTGTGGAGAGTGTCAGCCGTCATTCTCTGTATGCACATGAGGAAGAGATTCGACAGGGCTTTTTTACAATTGCGGGGGGACATAGAATCGGAATTGCGGGGAAGGCGGTGACAGAGAATGGCACTCTCAGAACCATCAAGTACATCTCCTCCGTGAACATTCGCTTGGCTCATCAAATCCGAGGCTGTGCCAAGACTCTGGTGCCACAATTATTTGAGGAAGGAGAGCTTTGCAACACGCTGATTCTCTCACCGCCCTGCGGTGGAAAGACGACGCTGCTAAGAGACTGTATTCGCATTCTCTCAGAGGGCGGTCTCAATCTTGGGGTGGTGGATGAGCGTTCGGAGATAGCAGCCTGTTATCAGGGGGTGATGCAGAACGATTTGGGACCGAGGACGGATGTTTTGGACTGCTGTCCAAAGGCAGTGGGAATGATGATGTTGATTCGGACTATGGCTCCGCAGGTGGTGGCTGTGGATGAGATTGGAGGGGAAGATGACAGGAAGGCTTTGGAGAGCGTGATGAAGTGTGGATGTCGGATATTAGCAACGGCTCATGCTGCTTCGGTGAGTGATATGAAGCAGAAGCCTTTCTTTCGATTTTTTGTGGAAAATCAGATGTTTGGACGTTATCTGGTGCTCAAATCCGGAGGCCAAGCAGGAAGAGTGGAGGGAATTTACGATGCTTCTGGAAGGAGACTAGCAGGCTGAGAGAAGGTGGTGATTGGCGATGAAGTGGTTGGGAGCGATTTTGGTTTTTTTGGCTTGTACGGGTTTTGGACTTGCCTTTGCACAGGAGCAAAAGATGAGGCTGAAATGGGTGCAAAACTTAAGAAAAGCGGTGATTTTGTTAAGGGGACAAATCTTGTATGCCAATGCAGCGATTTCGGAGGCCTTAAGGGAGAGCGGAAATCGAATGGAGGGGGAACTGGGAGAGTTTTTGCTGCGGGTGTCTGAGAGAGTGGAGGAGGGAGAGGGGGAATCTCTAAGAGAAATTTGGACAGAAGAAATCCAAAAGGAAAAAGACAATTGGCCGATGGAGAAGCAGGAGTTGGAAGACTTTTTGCAATTTGGAAAGGAGTTGGGCTATCTGGACTTGGCGATGCAGGAAAAGACCTTGAATCTATACATGGAAAAGCTGGAACTCTCGGAAGGCAACTTGTTAAAAACCTTGGATGCTAAGGTGAGAATGTCAGCCAGTCTTGGTGTGTTGGGAGGCGTTTTTCTGGTGATTGTCTTGATTTGAGGTAGGTGAAGGGGATGAGCGTAAACTTAATTTTCAGAATTGCAGCGGTGGGAATTTTAGTGTCCATCATCTGTCAGGTGCTAAAGCACAGTGGAAGGGAAGAACAGGCTTTTTTGACCAGTCTGGCGGGGCTGATTCTGGTGCTTTTCTGGCTGGTACCGTACATATATGAGTTGTTTGATACCATCAAAAAATTGTTTGCCTTGTGAGAGGGGATGACCTGTCATGTCCATTGTTTTGATTGCGGTAATCGGCGTGACGGCGGTGCTTTTGGCCGTTCCGCTTAAGAGTCTAAAGAGTGAGTATGGACTCTATTTGGGAATCACCGCCGCTCTCTTTATTTTTCTGTATGGACTGGGGAAATTATCTGGAATTTTGGAGGCCATACGCCAAATGGAGGAGAGTATCCCCATCAGCCACTCTTATCTCCATTCCCTTCTCAAAATGGCAGGAATTACTTATGTGGCGGAGTTTGCCTCTGGAATCTGTCGGGATGCCGGATACAGTGCCATTGGAATGCAGATTGAAATTTTTGGAAAGCTGTCCATCCTAGCGGTGAGTATGCCGATTTTGCTAGCCTTGTTGGAAACGCTGAAAAATTTTATGAAGATGTGAGAGGGGAAAGAAAAGTTGCTGGATGCGTTTGATTTTTCGGAGATACAGGCTTATCTGAATGCCTTGGAGGGAGCGGGAAGGCAGCTTTCTTTTGTAGAGTTGCTGGAGCTTCTGATGAGTGGAAAGTGGCAGGAGGCCTGCACTTTGCTGTTTGACTCTGTCAAAACGGCACTGTTTGCGGAATTTTCTTCTGGAGGACGAATCTTTGTGCAGCTGTTGCTCATAGGAATTGCCGCCGCTGTCTTTGCCAATTTCACCTCTGTGTTCGAGAAAAGTCAGATTGCACAGGCTGGTTTTTACATCACCTATCTTCTGTTGTTTTCCTTGCTTGCCGCTGGATTCCTGAATGGTCTAAACATTGCCATGCGAGCGGTGGAACGTGTGACTGGCTTTATGAAGGTACTGTTGCCAGCGTATTTTATGGCGGTGGCCTTTTCTGGAAATGCGGGGACTGCACTGGTGAGCTATGAGGCCAGCTTATTTTTTATCTTTGTGTTGGAAAAGCTGTTGCAGTTGATTTTGATTCCTATGTTAAAAATCTATATTTTTTTGGTGTTGGCAGGGCATATCTGTGAGGAAGACCTGCTGTCTAGGATGCGGGAATTGACGGAAAAGTGCATACAGTGGGGCATGAAAACCTTGCTGGGAGCGGTGGTGGGGTTTCAGATTCTGCAGGGCTTGCTGCTTCCCTATGCGGATGCGGTAAAGACAGGAGGCGTTCAGAAAGTACTTTCGGTGGTGCCGGGGGTGGGACAGGCGGCGGGGGCTGCGATGCAGCTGTTGCTGGGGTCTGGTGTGCTGATTAAAAACACCATAGGCGTGGGAGCGATGGCAATCCTCGCCCTGATTTGTCTCCTTCCCATTGTGAAACTCTGCACCTTTATGCTGTTTTACTCCTTTGCAGCAGCCATTTTACAGCCAGTCTGCGACAAACGTATGGTCTCCTGCATTGCGGAGTCTGCACATGGCTATCGTTTGTTGTTGGGGATGGTGCTGACGGTATGTACACTGTTTTTTATCACCATTGCACTTGTGTGTGCTTCCAGCAATGTCAGTTATTTTTCTGGATGATGGATTCTGGATAGAAGATATGAGATAGGAGATAGGAGGCAAAGAATGACATTTTTGAGTGAGTGGGTGGAGAGTATCGCCTGCTATCTAATTTTTCTGACGGCGATTCTCTCGCTGTTGCCCTCAAAAAAGTATGAGATTTATCTACGCTTTTTTGGGGGCATTCTTTTGATGCTTTTGGTGTTTCGTCCCTTTTTAGGCGGTTTTCATTTGGAGGAGGAGCTTTCTCGTCTGTATCAGGAATTTTCCTTTCAGCAGGACAGTCGAGAGTTGGAGCAGAAAATCGCAGGAGTCGAGGAGACGCAGAGAGAGCTTTTGAGGCAGCAGTACGAGAAAGCAATTGGGGAAGATATTGGGCAGATGGCTGAAATGTACGCCTTGGAGCTGAAAGAGATGGAGCTAAGGCTAGGAATGGAGGGGGAAACGCTGGGAAAAATAGAGAGATTGCACTTGCAGCTGTACTACGTGGGGGAGGAAGAGGAGAAAGAGACGGCAGGTTTAGCGGCACAGAGAGCCAAGAATCGTCTAAAAGAACAAATTTGTCAGTACTATGGAATGGAGGCTGCGGATGTGGAAGTTCAAGTGGAAGAAGGATAAAGATAAGTTTTTGATTTTGTTGTTGGCGGGTCTGCTGCTTTTGATTGTGAGCTGGCCTCAAGGAAAAAGAGGGATGGATGAGAAGCAAAATGAGCAAAATGGTATGGGGACGGTGGCAGAAGCAAAAACGGGGAGTGTGGAAAGCACTGTGGATAGTGGAAGGGAGGGGTATGAGAAACGGTTGGAACAGCGTCTGAAAGAGCTTTTGGAGAAGATGGAGGGAGTAGGGGAGGTGGAAGTGATGCTGGTGCTGCATTCTTCTGAGGAAAAGGTGTGGCATGTGGATAAGCAGAGCAGCAGTTCTCTGGTGCAGGAGAGTGCGGCCGATGGCAGTGGCAAAAGCACACAGAATCAGGAGGAAAGTCAGGAGACGGTGCGAATTGGCAGCGGACAGGAGGAAAGCCCCATATTGGAGAAGGAGATTTATCCCCAAATTGAAGGAATGGTAATTCTGGCAGAGGGGGCGGGGGATGCCAGTGTGAGAGCGGAACTGACAGAGGCAGCGGCAGCTCTTTTTGGTCTTCCCGTGCATAAGATTAAAGTTTCCAAAAAAATTTCTCTTGCAAAATGAGAAAAAGAGTACTACAATATAGCTCATATCCTAGCATTTTAGTAGGAAATGAGCTATGAAGCTGCCAAGAAAGAAGAATGGAGAGAAAAGACGATGAGAGAAGAGTTGTTACAAATTCATCAGATTCACGCAAATATAGAAGAAAAAGAAATTTTGCATGGAGTGGACTTGCATATCCGTGCAGGAGAAACGCATGTGTTGATGGGACCAAACGGAGCCGGAAAATCCACTCTGGGACATGTGTTGATGGGAAATCCCCGCTATCAGGTAACAGGAGGAAGCATTGTTTTTGAGGGGAAAGATATCACGGAGGAGAGTGCGGACAAGCGTGCCAAGGAAGGTCTGTTTTTGTCCTTTCAGGAGCCACTGGAGGTGGCAGGGCTGTCTCTGGAGGGCTTTTTGCGCTCGGCTCTTCGCCAGCAGAGTGGAAAGCCGCTGCGGGTTTGGGAATTTCACAAGGAGATGAAGAAGGCACTTGAGATTTTGCAGTTGGATGAATCCTATGCACAGAGAGACCTCAATGTGGGCTTTTCCGGAGGGGAGAAAAAGAAGGCGGAAATCCTACAAATGTTGCTGTTAAAGCCGAAGCTTGCTATCTTGGATGAGACGGATTCTGGTCTGGATGTGGATGCGGTGCGTCTGGTTTCGGAGGGCGTGCAGGAGTAGCAAAAGAGCCAGAAGGGGGCTTTGTTGATTATCACACACAGCACCCGAATCTTGGAGTCTCTAAAGGTGGACTACACCCATGTGATGGTGGATGGAAGGCTTGTCGCAACGGGAGATGCCTCTCTGGTGGAAAAGATTAACACGGAGGGATATGAGTCCTTTGTGAGAGAGGCGGAGGCACGGGAGGCATTACAATGAGAGAGAAGACAACAAATGAAAAAGCAGGAAGAGAAAAGACGCAGGTAGAAGACATTGACCGCAGCCTTTATGATTTTAGAAATGAGGAGAAAGATGTCTATAAGGTGGAGCAGGGACTCACGGAGGAGATTGTGGAGCAGATTTCCAGAGAGAAAAATGACCCACAATGGATGCAGTTGTTTCGCCTACAGTCTTTAAAGATATACCAATCTATGGAAATGCCGAACTGGGGACCTTCCATAGAGGGGCTGGATATGGAGCACATTGTTACCTATGTGCGCCCAAAGACCAAGATGAGTGCGACGTGGGCGGAGGTGCCGCAGGACATCAAGGATACCTTTGAGCGTTTGGGAATTCCGAAAGCGGAGAGAGAGTCCTTGGCAGGAGTGGGGGCTCAGTACGATTCTGAGCTGGTGTACCACAATGTCCGTGCGGAGGTTGCTGCACAGGGGGTGGTGTACACGGATTTGGAGAGTGCGATGCATGGGGAGTATGCCGATATGATTCGCAGGCATTTCATGCACTTGGTGAAACCCAATGACCATAAATTTGCAGCCCTGCATGGAGCCGTGTGGTCCGGAGGCTCCTTTGTGTATGTGCCGCCGGGGGTCTCCGTCACCATCCCCCTACAGTCCTATTTTCGTCTGAATGCACCAGGGGCCGGCCAGTTTGAGCATACCTTGATTATTGTGGATGAGGGAGCTAACTTGCATTTCATTGAGGGCTGTTCCGCACCAAAGTACAACGTTGCGAATCTACATGCGGGCTGTGTGGAGCTGTTTGTGGGAAAAAATGCAAAGCTGCGTTATTCCACCATTGAAAACTGGTCCAAAAATATGTATAACCTGAATACCAAGAGAGCGGTTGTGGAAGAAGGCGGAAGCATCGAGTGGGTTTCTGGTTCCTTTGGCTCCCATGTGTCTTACCTCTACCCGATGAGTATTTTGAAGGGGCGAGGGGCACGCATGGAATTTACAGGCATTACCTTTGCCGGAAAAGGACAAAATCTGGATACCGGTGCGAAGGTGGTACACAGTGCACCGGAGACCAGCTCCTATATCAACACCAAATCCATCTCCAAAGATGGCGGAATCAGTACGTTCCGCAGCAGCGTCACAATCGGGAGTCAGGCGGCACAGAGCCGTGCGGCGGTTTCCTGCCAGTCTCTGATGTTGGATGACATTTCCCGCTCTGACACCATTCCGGCTATGGACATTCGCACGAGAGATGCCGATGTGGGGCATGAGGCAAAGATTGGACGCATCAGCGACGATGCGGTCTTTTATTTGATGTCCCGCGGCATTTCCGAGGAAGATGCCCGAGCTATGATAGTCAGCGGATTTGCGGATAACGTTTCCAAGGAACTGCCCTTGGAATATGCGGTGGAGATGAACAATTTGATTCAGTTGGAGATGAAAGGAAGCATAGGCTAGAGGAGGCAGACAGAGATGAGAAAAGAGATACAAATGACCGTGAATCGCCTTCCTGTTCGCACTTGGAACCATTTGGGAATGAATGAAAGTCAGGTTTTGGGAGAAGAGGGAGCAAAGCCGTTTTCCTCTGAGGCTCGCTTGGAGGGAGAGAATGTTTTTTGGACGTTACATGCAGCTGCTTTGCCTGTAAATAGAGAGGCTTGGAAACAAAATTGGACAAACATCGCTTCTGGAATGGGTGCAGATATGAATGCTTTTGGAAAAGCAGATGGAAGCGATATCGCCATGCTTTACACAGAGGCAGAGAAGGATAAGGAAGGACAGGAAGAAACTAAAATACAAAAGGCAGAGCTGTCTTTTGCTTATGAGGATGGTGGTTGTTATGCCAATCGCCTTTACCTGCACGCGGCAGAGGAAACGCAGCTGGATGTCACGATAGTGCTGAAAAGTGGGGAGAGAAGCAATAAGGGCTTTGCTTCCCTGCAAATCAAGGCATATGCCGAAAGAAACGCCCAAATTCGGATTCGCACCGTTCAGCTGTTGGGAAAGGGCTTTTGTTGCCTGAATGACTTTGGTGGGGTCTGTGAGGAGAATGCCAAGATAGAACTGCTGCGGTTGGAGTTGGGAGCTGGAACTTTGTATGCCGGCGGAGAAGCCACTTTGCAGGGACAGAACAGTTCCTTTGAGGCAGAGATTGCCTATCGGGCAGAGGCAGGACAGCGATTGGATATGAATTATGTGGCTCGTCATTACGGAAAAAAGAGTCAAAGCCAGATGAATGTTTCTGGTGTGATGGAGGAGAATTCTTTTAAACTATTTCGAGGAACCATTGACTTTGTGAGGGGCTGTGGTGGCTCGAAGGGAGAGGAGAAGGAGGAAGTGCTGCTTCTGGGAGAGGAGCTGGTGAATCAAACCATTCCTTTGATTCTCTGTGGAGAGGAAGATGTGGAAGGCAATCATGGTGCCAGCATGGGAAGATTGGATGAGGCTGTCTTATTTTATTTAAGTTCCCGTGGTATTCCAGAAAAAGAGGCGGAAGAGATGATAGCAAGAGCACGCATCGACGCTGTTTGTGCCAAAATTCCGCAGGAGGAAGTCAGAGAGCTGGTACAGGACTTCTTAGATAGAGAGGACGGCAGAAAGGGAGATAGGAATGCAGATGAAAGACTATAAAAGGGATTTTCCGCTGTTGGCACAGTCAGAGCTTGTGTATTTGGATTCGGCTGCCACTGCCCAGCGACCACTCTCTGTGCTTGCAGCAGAGACCGAATTTTATCAAAAATACAATGCCAACCCTCTGCGTGGGCTATATGAGCTTGGCTTGGCGGCCACAGAGAGGTACGAGGAGGCGAGAGACTGTGTGAGGGATTTTCTTCATGCAGCGAGCAGCAAGGAGATTATTTTTACAAGGAATACGACAGAGAGCATCAATTTGGTTGCGTACAGCTACGCCCTCAATCACTTGAAGGAAGGGGACGAGCTGCTGGTGACGATTGATGCACACCATAGCAATCTGCTGCCTTGGCAGATGGCAGCTAGGCAGACCAAAGCGAAACTGAGATATCTGGACTGCGAGCCGGATGGCTCCTACACGCAGGAAGCCATGCTTGCAGCCGTCACGCCGAAAACGAAATTTGCGGCTCTCACGCATATCTCAAACGTCACAGGACAGAAAAATCCGGTGGAGCAGTTGATTCGTCTGGTTCATGCCCAAAATGGGGTGGTGCTTGTGGATGCCGCACAGAGTGCAGCCCATATCCCGCTGAATGTACAGGAAATGGATGCGGATTTTTTAGCCTTTTCTGGGCATAAAATTATGGCTCCGATGGGAATCGGTGTGCTTTATGGGAAGAGAGCATTGTTGGAGCAGATGCCGCCATTTTTGCGGGGCGGCGAGATGATAGATTCCGTGAGCCGCTACGATGCCGTCTTTGCAGAGCTGCCTTACAAGTTTGAGGCCGGTACGGGAAATGGCGGTGGGGCAGCGGGACTTAAGGCAGCCATCTCCTATCTCACAGACATAGGCTGGGAGGAGATTCGCAGCCGAGAGGAAGCGTTAACCCAAATGGCTATGGAGCAGATGCAGCGGATTCCTCATCTGCACATTCAGGGCAGCTCGGATTTTAAAAAGCACCATGGAATCCTAAGTTTTACGCTAGACGAGGTGCATCCCCATGACATCGCCTCGATTTTGGATGCCGACCACATTGCTGTGCGTGCCGGACACCACTGTGCTCAGCCACTTTTAAAACATTTGGGAGTCTTTGCCACAGCGAGGGCAAGCATTGCCTTCTATAATACAGAGGAAGACATTCTGCGTTTTACGGAGAGTCTAAGACAGGTAAGGAGAAAGATGGGATATGGAGAATAAAACCTTTTACAATGAAATCTTGATAGAACATAACCAGCATCCGTTGCACAAACATAAATTGCCAGACGCTACGCTGGCTCTGGAAGGAGTCAATCCGAGCTGTGGAGATGACATTGTTTTACAGCTCAAGTTAGAAGGAGATAAGGTGGTAGATGGAGCCTTTGAGGGCAGCGGCTGTGCGATTTCTCAAGCATCTGCAGATATTATGCTGGATTTAATCATCGGAAAAACCAAAACGGAGGCCTTGCATTTAGTGGATATATTCTTGAGAATGATTCAAGGAAAGGCAACGGAGGAGGAATTAGAAGAGTTGGAGGAGGCAGGAGTCCTCTCGGATATCTCCCATATGCCAGCACGGGTGAAATGTGCTGTCTTAGGATGGCACACATTGGAGGAGATGTTAACAGGTTAAGTTAAAACAAATCATCCGAAATACGGGAAAACCCCTTATAAAGACTGGATTCTCCAGTATTTATAAGGGGTTTAAAAAGTGGAGACAACAGGACTCGAACCTGTATGAAACCTTAATTTTATAAGCTT
>JAUNGR010000043.1 GCA_030524485.1 bacterium
TGCGTTCTCATGCTCGTGTGCGTGCTCATGCTCATGCATATGCCCATGCTCATGCCCATACAGATATTCCATATCGTGGTCATGATTTTCGTGTGCCTCATCCAAAATCACTCGAAAGTCACAGGCATCAATCCCCGACTTAAACACCCTTGCGATTTCTACTTGAAACCCCTGTACCATAAGGCTGTCCAAGGTTTGCTGCAGTACCTCCCTGTCCGCTCCCAAATCCAAAAGAGCAGCAGCCATCATATCGCCGCTGATTCCCGAATAACATTCCAAATACAAGGTCTTTCCCATTTGTTCTCTTTCCTTCTTTCTTATTTATTCTTTCTTATCTTTGCTTAAGCCCACATCCATACTTCCTGAACGGAAGCCCTCCAAATCCAGAGTGATATAGGTATATCCCAAGCGTTTGAGATAGGCTATGATTTCCTCTCTCTGTTCCAGTATGATTTTCATGTAAGCCATATCCACTTCGATGCGTGCAATCTCCCGATGCACCCGCAGTCTCACATTGTAGAGTCCCAAAGACTTTAAATAGCTCTCTCCTAACTCCACCCTCTGAAAAGCCTCCGTGCTCAAACGCTCTCCATAGGGGAAACGGGTTGCCAGACAGGGAGCGGAGGGACGCTCTGCCACTGAAATCCCATATGCAGCGGCCAGCTCTCTCACCTCTTTTTTGGTGAAACCTGCTTCTTTTAATGGACTGGAGATTCCCAACTCCTCAATCGCCCGCAATCCGGGGCGGTAAACCTTCAAATCATCCACATTGGTTCCCTCCAAGACCACAGGAGCCTGTCGTTTTGCTGCCAACTGCAGGATTCTTTGGAACAAATATTTCTTACAACGGTAACAGCGGTCAACTGGATTGTCTTGGATTCCCGCTTCCTCCAGCTCATAAACCTGCAAAATCTCATGAATGGCTCCGGTCTCCGTCGCCACTTTTCTCGCAATCTCCATATCCTCAAGACTGTGCAATTCTGTCCTTGCAGTCACTGCATATACCCTTGTTCCGTGCTTCTTGGCATGTTCCACCGCCAGTTTAAGCAACAGGCTGCTATCCACTCCGCCGGAAAAGGCTACCATCACCGGATTTTGAGCATATTCTTCCATCCTTTGGTGAAGGCAAGCACACTTTTCTTCCCATGTCATCTCTTTTTCTTCCTTCCTCTTATGTCTCGTTCGGTCGCAGATCCAATTTCGCTTTCTTCGTGTCGCACACAAATCCTACAGAGCACAGGCCGCATCATAGGCACTGCGGATTGCATGGGAAATATCGGAGGTTTTCTCGCAGTCTCCAATACAGACCACAGGAATTCCCTCTCCCACCAAAGCTGAGGCATCCCACTCCACCGGATGTGCTCCGACTGCCATCACCACATAATCACAAGGAATTCTCAGCTCCTTGCCCTCTTTGTCGCTACAGACTATCTCGGAAATGCCAATCTCCTGAACCTTGTGGGAAGGATACTGCTCCACTCCAAACTTTTTGTAATTTTCCATCAAAGTTGGAAGAATGGTCGTACTTTCTCCCGCTGCAATGGTATCTAACATCTCCACCACAGCTACCTTGCAGCCTCGCTCTGCCAGATACTCTGCGGTCTCACACCCCACCATACCGCCGCCAATCACAGCGACTCTTCCGTAGACCTGTTGTTCACCTGCCAGTACCTTCCAAGCATCCGCCACATTTACGCCGTCACTCCCCGCAATCTTTGGTACAAAGCTCTTGGCTCCGACTGCCACAATCACAGCATCCACCTTTTCTTCCAATAACTTCTCTGCAGTCGCTGCCTCGCCCAGACGCAGCTTTACCTTGGCTCTCTTCACAGCGGCTTCCAAATCCGCCTCTGCACGACGCATCTCTTCCTTTCTAGGAGGAACGCTGGCAATCTGCAACTGTCCGCCTAACACAGTCTCTTTCTCGAACAGGGTGACCTCATGTCCCCGCAGAGCCGCCACTCTTGCCGCCTCCATACCGGCGATGCCTCCGCCCACTACTGCTACCTTCTTTTTGGTCTCGGCGGTTGTGATTTTTCTTGTCTGTTCATAGCCATTCTCTGCATTCAGCACGCAGGAGAGAAAGGCACGATTCTGAATGTTATCCGTGCAACCCTTGTTGCAGGAAATGCAACGGCGAATCTCCTCCGGATGTCCCTCCATCACCTTTTTGCACCAGTCTGGATCGCAGAGCAATGGTCGTCCCAATGCTACCATATCTGCTTTGCCGCTCTCCAGTACTCTCTCCGCCATCCATGGGTCAATGATACGCCCCACGGCACTCACTGGAATGGAAACCGCCTGCTTCACCTTTCCAGCAATGTCCACAAAAAAGCCATAGGGCTGCACCCCCATAGGAGGGATGGTATCTGCCATATTTCCGGTGTGATTTGCCTGTGCTACATGCAGCATATCCACGCCGTCTTCCTCCAGCCACTGGGCAAACTGCACGGCATCTGCCTCATCAATGCCGCCCTTTCCTCTCTCTGGAGTCACAACCGCAAACTTGTACTCCAAGATCATGTCCGGCACCGCCTGCTTTAAAGCTCTCACTAACATCCTAGCAAAGCGAGTGCGGTTCTCCAGACTGCCACCGAACTTATCGGTACGGTGATTCATCTTGGTACTGCAAAGACAGCCCACCAGACGGTCTCCATGCACCTGAATCGCATCAATGCCTGCCCGATTGGCTCTCACGGCACAGGCACACATCTTATCGATAATCGCAAGCAGAGTCTCCTCACTCACCTCATCCGTAAAGTGTAGCATATCGTGGTGCAGGCGGCTACGCACCTCCCCCATCTTCCCCTGTGCAAACAGGGCATTGATGGCATCGCAGTCGTACTCTGGGTGGAAAATCTGCACCCCTATCCTCGTCCCATGTGCATGTACACTGTCCGCTAACTGCCGAAAACTCTCTATCTGGCTGTCATCAAACAGTTTTGGAGTCGGAGAAAAACTGCGGATGGGAGCAACATCCCCCAACACAATGTAACCCACGCCTCCCTCAGCCAACCTTGTGTAAAAAGCTCGGCTCTGTGCTCCTATGCTTCCATCTCTCTCTTCATAGCCCGTTGTCAAAGGCGGAAACATCACTCTGTTCTTGAATTCTTTTCCCGCAACCGTAATCGGCTGCATAATCTTGCTCTCCACCATGTAAAACCTCCTTCTTGCGTCTACTCCCCCTCTTTGTCTTTAGTATAACATAAAACGAAACTTGATTCTTAACTTTAGGAAAATTTAATAATTAGAGGGTCTCCAAAAACACCTGACCCCTATGAAATAAAAAAAGTCAAAATCTAACAGTGTGTTTTTTCAAACTGCGCACATACTATGAGGGAGTGCAAAGCAGACAGGAAACAAACCAGATTCGCTTGCGGCGAATCACCATTATGTAGGAAAGCCGATTGCTCCGTGTTTCGCACTACCGCAATCGCTTGACAACGCTTTCCGAGTATAAAAGGAGGCAGCTCATGGCTAGGAATCTACGGCACACTCTGCGCAAAAAATTATGTTTTTATACCTGCTTTGGTCTTTTGGCAGCGGGTACTTACGGAGGATACTATATAGAGAGGAAAATTCCGGACAAAATCCATATGGCTGCCGATGAAAGCACCGAATTTTTTCTTGGACTGCCGCTGCAGTCCACTTTGGTCAGCGAGAGTGAGGAGGTAGCTCTCGGAAATGGCTCCAACATTCCCTCTGGAGCTATCAAACTCAGCGGCAAGGAGAGCGTAACTCTCTATTCCAACACGCTGGGCAACTATCGTCTGGGCTTAAGTCTCTTTGGCATCCCTGTCAAGGACATTGAGGTGGAGGTGGTGGAACATCAGAAAGCCATTCCTTGCGGCCTCCCCATCGGCATCTACCTAAAATCCAACGGCATCATGGTCATCGGAACCGGTGAAATCCCCTCCAAGAACGGAGAACTTGCGGAACCGGCTCTCGGTATTTTGAAGTCCGGCGATTACATTGAGAGCGTCAATGGTGTGCCTGTGAGTACCCAAAAAGAACTTTTTGCCGTCCTTGAGCAAAACGGCAGCGAGCAGGCGGAGCTAGCCATACGGCGGGAGGACAAGGCTATGCTGGTACATTTGGACCCTGTGGAGGCGGAGGATGGCAGCTACAAGCTCGGCATCTGGGTGAGGGAAGACACGCAGGGGATAGGAACCGTCACTTACGTGGACCTAAACGGAAATTTTGGTGCTCTGGGGCATGGCATCAGCGACAGCGACACCGGAGAGCTGGTGCAAATCGTAAATGGAACTCTGTATGACACCGAAATCATGGGGATTGAAAAGGGAGAAGCCGGAAATCCAGGTGTGATGTCCGGAGTCATCTACTATGGAAATCAATCCAAGGAGGGCGAAATCCTAGAAAACACAGCCAGCGGCATCTTCGGAACCGTAAATGAGACCTTTTTAAGCGATTTGAAACAAGAGCCAGTCGAACTTGCCTTCAAGCAGGAGGTAGAAAAAGGCCCCGCTACCATCCTGAGTGCAGTGAGCGGGGAAGTAAAAGAATATGACATCGAAATTTTAAAGGTGGACAGCAACTCTCCAAACAGCAACAAGGGTATGGTGCTGCGAGTCACCGATGCCGAACTCCTAGAGCTTACCGGAGGCATCATTCAGGGTATGAGCGGCTCACCCATCCTGCAAAACGGCAAGCTTATCGGTGCCGTCACCCACGTTTTCGTCCAAGATTCCACCAAGGGCTATGGTATCTTCATCGAAAATATGCTTTCCCATTGACCCCAAGCTAGGACTGCTTCTTCTTTCGTGCCAGAGCCTTCATCTCTCTGGCATTTTCCAGCACTCGCTCCGTGATTTCCACACCTCCTAGCAGTCTTGCCAGCTCCAAAATCTCGGCTTTCTCATCCAGAGGATAGATGTGGGTCACGGTCTTACTGCCCTCGGTCTGTTTCTTAATCTCAAAGTGCCTGTCTGCCATGGATGCAATCTGCGGCAGATGCGTGATACAGATGACCTGATGGGTCTTGGCAATGTAATTCAGTTTTTCGGATACTCTCTGTGCCGTTCTCCCGCTGATTCCTGTGTCAATCTCGTCAAAAATCAGAGTGGGAATGCGGTCGGTATCCGCCAACACCGTCTTAATCGCTAACATAATGCGAGACAACTCGCCGCCGGAGGCCACCTTTCCCAAGGGACGCAACGGTTCCCCCGAATTTGTGGAAATCTGAAATTCCGCCTCGTCCATGCCATCCGCACGAAAGTGGTCGAGTTGTTCAAATTGCATGGAAAATTGGACATCCAGAAAGTTAAGTTCCAACAGTGCCGTCGTGATTTTTTCTGTCAAAGTGACAGCAGCCTTCTTTCGCTTTTGGGAAAGTTTTTGAGAGATGTCAA
The DNA here is from genome assembly GCA_030524485.1 of bacterium. Lineage (GTDB taxonomy): Bacteria > Bacillota > Clostridia > Lachnospirales > Lachnospiraceae > CAJMNU01. The sequence continues at coordinate 5,370 of JAUNGR010000043.1, forward strand.
AGAGCTGTCTCTCTTTTTCCCGAAAATTCTGCTCTGCCTCTGCTTTTCTCTCCTCATAATGCTCCAGCTCATGGAGTCTCTGTTTTTTCTCCTCCAAACTCTCCAAGGTACGCTCCAAAGTACCGCCGTACTTTGCCATCAGACTGCGGATTCGATCCAATCTTCCCTCAATCGTTTGAAACTCTCCCTCGTCAAAGACCATATCCTCTAAATAGGAAACTACGCTGTGTTCGGCCTCATTTAGAATGGACTCGGCATCCAAAAGTTGAGACTGTATTTCCCCAATCCTCTCATCATAGGAAGCCACCTCCGCAAGCTCCTTGATGGCTCTTCCCAATCCATCCATGTCCAACTCACGGGACACCACCCGCAGAGCCTCACTGATTTTCTGGAAGTGATTCAGTCTGCGGTATCGCTCCGTCAAGTCCTCTTCCTCCCCCTCCTGCAGTTGGGCTTCCTCAATCTCCCCAATCTCAAATTGGAGAAAATCGGCCTCCCGCCTTCTCGCTTCCTCATCCAGTTCAAACTGTGACAATTGCTTTTTGAGAGTCTGGTATTCTTGGTACACCTTCTGCGTCTGCTGCTTTAGGCTTCTCACCTCTTGGTCGGCATAGGCATCCAAAATCTCCAGATGCTTGCTCTTATACAGAAGGGACTGATGTTCGTGCTGCCCGTGAATGTCCAACAGGAGTCCTGTAATCTCCCTCAGCCTTGCGGCTGTCACCGTCTCATCGTTCACCCTTGCGATGCTGCGGTTTTCCGTGATTTTTCGGGACACAATCACCATCCCCTCCTCATCCGGATACACCTCAAGCTTACGCAAGGCCTCTCGTTTCTCCTCATCTTCCACCGAAAATAGCAGCTCCGCATAACCATACTCCGCTCCGCTGCGAATGCTGGCTTTGGAAACCTTAGCTCCCAGTGCCAGATTCACCGAGCCAATCAGGACGGACTTTCCCGCTCCTGTCTCTCCTGTCAATATGTTGAGACCCTCTCCAAACGATACCTCCGCCTCATCAATCAAGGCCAGATTTTTCACTCTCAAATGTAACAGCAACTTTCTTCCTCCTGCTTAATCCTGAACCAATTTTCGGATTTTATCCGTCAAAAGAATCGTATCGTCCACACTCCGAACGGCACACATGATGGTATCATCTCCGGCAATACAGCCCACCAACTCCCGAAAATGCAAGCCATCCAGAGCGGTTGCCACCGCCATCGCCATGCCAGAGGAGGTTTTGATCACCAAAATGTTCTGTGCTCGGTCCATGGACACGATCCCATCCTTCAAAATCTTAAGATGCTTGTCACTGAAATTTGTCTGTGTCTGCATAATCGCATAGTGCTGCCTGCCGCTGCTTCCCGATACCTTTGTGAGCTTCAACTCCCGAATGTCTCTGGAAACCGTTGCCTGCGTCACTCGAAATCCAGCTTCCCTCAGCTTGTCTGCGAGTTCTTCCTGCGTCTCTATCTCAAATTCCCGAATCAATTCTACAATTTTACTGTGTCGCTCCAGCTTCATTCCTACACCTCCTCTCCTAGTGGTACTCAGGTGGTCTGAGAAGCCATCTTCTCTCTCAGCCTCTCCACAAAACTGGTTCTCCTTAGTTTCAGCATCTGTACGGTGCTCTCCGCCTTCTTGATTTCGATGCAGTCTCCGGCATTCAAGACAATCTCCGTATCCCCATCAAAAATGGCTGCCTGTTTCTCCTGCTCCCTCCCCTGCATCACAATCTGCACGGTATCCGCAGCGGACAGCACAATGCTTCTGGTGTTTAAGGTGTGAGCACAGATGGGAGTCAACAAAATCAAATCCGCTCTTGGATCCACAATCGGACCTCCTGCGGAGAGATTGTAGGCGGTGGAGCCAGTGGGGGTGGCCACAATCATGCCATCTGCCTTATACTCACTCAGCATCTCGCCATTGACAAAAATCTGAAAGCGCAGCATCCGAAGAGAACCGCCACGAGCCAACACAATGTCGTTTAAGGCAATCTCCGTCCGATTTTTTGCAGTTCCAGAGAGCAGCATCCTCTCCTCTATCCAAAAATGGTTCGCAAGCAGGGCATCCAACATCTCCCACACTTCCTCCGGTCCTCCCTGTGTCAGATAACCCAAGGTTCCCATATTGATGCCAAGCAGAGGCAAATTTTTGACAGCCAAATCTCTTGCTGCCTGAATCAAGGTGCCATCCCCGCCCAAAACCAAGACCGCCTCCGTTCCCTCCGGAACCAAACGTGCATCTGTATACTTGTAGGCAAGCCCATCGCTCTGTCTTACCTGCGGACACAGCGTACAGACCGCCCCTCTTTCTTTTAGATAGGCACGGATTTGCTTTGCCATCGTCTCTGTGTTCTCTTTTTCCAGATTGGCTACCAGAAAAAACTGTCTCATCTCTCATTCTCCCTACTCATTTGCTCACACAGGCTTTAGTTTGCGGCAAGGGTAGCATGGGCCGCCTCTACGACCGCACTCTCATCCACCACAAAAGTAGCTTCCTCCGACTGCTCTGGCTCAAACTCTGCAAGCTTCTTTAGATGCAGCAGGTACTCAATATTTCCCTCCGGTCCCTTGATGGGAGAAAATTCTAGGTTGCAGATGGCAAAGCCTATGGAAGCTGCATAATTCATCACCATACGGATGACCTCCAGATGCACACTTTTTTCCCTCACCACGCCTTTTTTTCCAACCTTTTCCCTGCCTGCTTCAAACTGTGGTTTGATGAGGCAGACAATCTCTCCCTCGCTCGTCAAAAGCTCTCTCACCGGTCCCAACACCTTAGTCAAAGAGATAAAGGACACATCAATCGAGGCAAACTCCACCGCTTCCTCCAAGTCTTCGGGGGTCACATAGCGAATGTTCGTCTTTTCCATGCAAACCACTCTCTCGTCGTTGCGCAGTTTCCAGTCCAGCTGTCCGTGTCCCACGTCCACCGAGTAGACCTTCACCGCTCCGTTTTGCAGCATACAATCTGTAAACCCTCCGGTCGAAGCCCCTACATCCATGCAGACCTTGCCCTCCAGACGAACCGCAAAGTGCTGCATGGCCTTCTCTAACTTTAAACCTCCCCGACTGACATATTTTAGGGTATGTCCACGCACGGCAAGTTCTGCACTCTCCTCAAACATACTTCCCGCTTTGTCTTCTTTCTGGCCATTGACATAAACAATTCCAGACATAATAATCGCTTTGGCCTTCTCTCTTGACTGTGCATAGCCATTTTCCACCAGCAGTATATCCAGCCGTTTTTTCATGCTTTTTGCTCCCATCCTGCTGCCTGTTGCAGCATCTCTTTGATTCGTCTGTATACGGACTCCTCGTCCATTCCTAAACTTTGCTTTAAAATCCTGACATCTCCGTGCTCCACATAGGCATCCGGCAGGGCAATGTGCAGCATTTGTACCTTGGGATAGCGGGGACAGACAAACTCCATCGCCATTTGCCCATAACCTCCCCGCAGCACATTCTCCTCCATCGTCACCAAAAGCTTATGTTTTGCGGCCATTCGGCTTAAAATCTCGGTGTCCACTGGCTTGACAAAGCGGACATTGACCAGTGAGCAGGGGATTCCCTGTGCTTTCAGTCTCTCTCTCACCTTCTCAGCACAGCTCACCATACTGCCCACCGCAAGCAAAGCCACCCCTTTGGTCTTGGTCTCCTCGCTTGCCTCCTCCTCATACAGCCCTTCGCTCTTTCCGTAAGCAATCTCCTCCCGAAATTCGGATAAGCCCTGATAGGCCTCCCCTCTCGGATAACGTATGGCAATGGGACGGTCAAACTGTAAGGCAAACTGCAGAGCCTTTCTCAACTCCCAAGCGTTTTTGGGGGCAAAGACCGTCATATTCGGGATGCCGGAGAGGAAGGACAAATCAAAGATGCCCTGATGCGTCTCCCCGTCGCTGCCCACAAGTCCCGCCCTGTCCACCGCAAAGATAACCGGAAGCTCCTGAATGCAGACATCGTGCAAAATCTGGTCATACCCTCTTTGCAGAAAGGAGGAATAAACGGCCACCACCGGTTTCAGTCCCCCCGCTGCCATTCCGGCTGCCTGCGTGACGGCGTGCTGCTCCGCAATGCCCACATCAAAGAAACGGTTCGGATAATATTTGGCAAAACGCTTCAGACCGGTGCCATCCGGCATTGCTGCTGTGATGGCCACAAGCTTGCTTTCCTTTTCGGCCAGTCTGCAAATTTCCTTAGCAAACACATCGGTGTAAGTGGGAGCCTTTTTCTCCGTTCTACTCTTTCCACTCTCAATGTCAAAGGGGTCCACCCCGTGAAATCTGGATGGATTCTTCTCCGCCGGCTCATAGCCCTTGCCTTTTTTGGTCAACACGTGAATCAGAACCGCATGGTCCAGCTTCTTTGCCTCCCTCATAATCCGCATCATCGCTTTTAGGTCATGCCCATCCACCGGTCCAAAGTAGGTGATACCCATATTTTCAAAGAGCATTCCGGGAATCAAAAGCTGTTTGATGCTATTTTTGGTCTTACTGATGCGGGTGATAATTTCGTCCCCCACAAAGGGCAGCTGCCGCAGTGCAGCCGTCACGTTCTTTTTGAGTTCGTTATAGCCTTCATCCGAACGCAGGTTATTGAGATACTTGGACATACCGCCGACGTTCTCAGAGATGGACATATTATTGTCATTTAAAACGATGATAAAGTTTTTGCGCATTCTAGCTGCGTTGTTGAGGGCTTCGTAGGCCATTCCTCCGGTCAAAGCCCCATCCCCTATCACCGAGACCACAGAATAAGACTCCCCCTGCAAATCTCTTGCCAGTGCCATACCCAATCCAGCAGAAATGGAAGTGGAACTATGTCCGGTGTCAAAGGCATCCGAGGGACTTTCCTTGCGTTTGGGGAAACCGCTCATGCCGTGAAATTTCCTCAGTGCGTCAAAGCCATCCTTCCTGCCGCTCAAAATCTTATGGACATAGGACTGATGCCCCACATCCCAGATGATTTTGTCCTCCGGAAGCTCAAATACCAGATGAAGAGCCATCGTAAGCTCCACCACACCCAGATTGGAAGCCAGATGTCCCCCTGTCTGGCTCACTTTTTCTAAGAGAAAATGGCGAATCTCTGCCGCCAGCTGCTCATACTGCTCCTGTGGAATCTTCTTGATATCCCCCAGCTGATTGATCTGTTCCAAAACCATAGCTTCCTCCGCTCTGTCTCACACCGCAGCGACTGATGCGAATCGCCTTCGGTGCCAAACGCTATGTTAAAATATCTCTACTTTTCTCTTGTCATCAACATGCGAATGCACTCTTCCAAAAATGCATTTTCATAGGGAAGTGCCTTGAGATAGGAAAGTGCCTCCTGTGAAATTCTCTCCACATCGCTCTTTGCCTTCTCGATTCCCTCCAGTGTCACATAAGTGGTCTTATGATTCTTCTCATCGCTCAACACCGGTTTTCCCAAAATCTCCTGCGTGCTTGTCACATCCAAGATATCGTCCTGTATCTGAAAGGCCAGCCCCACAGCTGCCGCCATCTTCTCCACACTTTGTATCTGTGCCTCCGTTGCCTTTGCGAGCACAGCCCCTATCATCATGGCCGCCTCCAACAAGGCTCCTGTCTTCAAGCGATAAATAAAATCCAATTTTTCCTTCGGGATGGCTTGGTCGGTCAGCTCCACATCCACAGTCTGTCCGCCAATCATACCATAAATACCTGTCTTTTCTGCCAGAATCGCAATGGCCCTTCCAACACGGCCGGCATCCTCCCCCAAAGCGAAGGCTTTTGCAGCCGTCTCAATGGCATAAATCAGAAGGGCATCTCCAGCGAGTGTCGCCATGTCCTCCCCAAATTTGACCCAAGTGGTCTCCTTCCCCCGACGAAAACGGTCGTTGTCCATGCAGGGAAGGTCATCGTGAATCAGGGAGGAGGTGTGAATCATCTCTATTGCTGCCATGAAAGGCTCTATCACCCTTCCCTCGCCTCCAAACAGACGGTAGGTTTCCTGCATCAACAGAGGACGCAGACGTTTGCCTCCTGCCATCAGACTATAGTTCATTGCCTCAAAAATCGTCTTTTGATGCCCCTCTTCCTTCGGCATGTAGGAAGAGACAATGGCCTCTGTCTCTCGTGTCCTGCGTGCATACTCTTCTCTAAATTCCATCTCCCAATCCCTCTTCCTGTAAAATCCGAATCTGCTTCTCCACCTTATCCAAACGGGCATCGCAGGCTCTCACCATGCGCAGCCCCTGCTCATAACAGACAAAGGCCTCCTCTAAAGAGTCCGTTCCCCGTTCCAGACGGGCAAGCAGGTTCTCCAAATCCCCAAACAGCTCTTCTATGCTTTTTGTCTCGATATTTTCTTCCTTGCGGTTGTTCTCACTCATTCCGTTCTCTTTCCCATCCTTTCCTCGGGCACGCATTCTTCCACCCTCGCCTTGATTCTTCCATCCTCCACATGCAAAATCAACCTATCTCCTACCTTTGCCTCCGTCACGGACTCCAATTTCTCTCCGCTCTCCTTGCTCACAAAGGCAAACCCTTTGCTGATTTTGAGAAGAGGAGAAAGCCCCTGCAGTCTGCCCGCCAAAAGTTCCAGACGATGTCTCTCCTTCTGCATTCTCTGGCTGAGCAAGGTCTGAAGCCTCCCCTCCAGCTCGGCGAGATATTGCCGTTGCTGTTGCAGCTGCTGTCTGGGATGCAGCACCTGAAGTTTTAATTCCAGCTGGCGCAACCTTGCCCTATCTTCCTGCAGTCTGCTTGCCATCTCCCGCCACAATCTCTGGGAAAAGCCAGAAAGCTCGGCCTGAAACTTTGCATACTCAAACACAGCAAGTTCAGCGGCCGCAGAGGGTGTGGGAGCACGCAGATCGGCCACAAAATCGGCGATGGTAAAGTCTGTCTCATGCCCCACAGCAGAAATCACTGGAGTCTGACAGGCAAAAATAGCTCTCGCCACCATCTCCTCGTTGAAGGCCCACAAGTCCTCAATGGAACCGCCTCCTCGTCCCACTATCAGCACGTCCAAGTCCATCCGATCCAAGGTCTCAATGCCCCTCACAATGCTGGGAGCGGCTCCGCTTCCCTGCACCAGAGCCGGATACAGATACAGCTGCACATAAGGATTCCGCCTATGGGTGATGTTTATGATATCTCGAATGGCAGCTCCGGTGGGAGCTGTCACCACACCTACCGTAAGGGCAAATTTCGGAATCGGCTGCTTGTATTCGGGAGCGAACATTCCCATCTCCTCCAAAGATGCCTTTAATGCCTGAAACCGGCGAAACAAATCCCCGGCTCCGTCTAACTCTATTTGATTGACATACAACTGGTATCTGCCATCCCTCTCGTACACATTGACATTGCCTGTGGCAACCACCTGCTGCCCCTCCGCAAGGGAAAAGGTCAATCCTCTCCTTTGGCTTGCAAACATCACCGCCGCCAGAGTCCCTGTCTTATCCTTCAAGGTAAAATAAATATGTCCCGAGGTATGATACTTGCAGTTGGACACTTCGCCTCGAATGGAGATTCTTTGCAGTGCAAAATCCTGTGTAAACAGATTTTTGATGTAGCCATTTACCTGCGATACCGAATATACACTTGCCATCTTACCTTACACCAGCTTTGCCAAAATTCCGTTGACAAAGGACGGAGAATCGTTTCCTCCAAATTTCTTTGCCAATTCCACTGCCTCGTTGATTGCCACCTTCACCGGCACCGAATCGTCATACTTCATCTCAAACAGGGCAAGACGTAAAATGGAAAGCTCCGCCTTTCCCATACGGCTTGTCTTCCATCCCTGTGCCACCGCATCAATGGCTGCATCCAGTTCTTCCAAGTGCTCCAGAATCTGTCCGATTTTTTCCTTCAAATATGCCATATCCTGTACATCGGCTTTGGGGTCGTGCAGCAGCTCTTCCGTACCATCTGGCAGGGTCTCCTCCTCGGCCGGCTCCTCAAAATAAAGAGTAATCTGCTCTTCTCTCTCTTCTTCCTGATAAAATCCAATGCAAAATAGCAGCTTAAAACAATTTTCACGCAGATTCTTTCTGTTCATATATAAAATCCTTTCGTCAATAGAAGATGTAGGGGCAAACATTCTGCCCCTTGCCAATCCAATTTACTCTGAAAGTGTTGTCAAGCGACTGGGCAGACTGGATGCTCGCATCTAAGGATGCACAGGCATTTGACAACCAAGCCTGTATGAATCAGTAGGGCGATAGCCCGGATTATGAATACAGGCGGCGATTGCAGGTTGCTGGGCACCGGTGATGCCCGTTTGGCAACGACCGGAGCGGAGCGTAGACCGCAAAGCACGGAGCAATCGACTTTCATGTCAGTTTCCTTCGCTTTTGCAGACAAAGCGTATCACAAAAAGAGAGGCTGTTACAAAACAGTTGACCTGATTTGTGACAGCCAGCTCTCACCTCTTACTTTTCTTCTTCCAGATTCACTCCTGCAATCCGAATATTAATATCCAATACGGTCAAACCTGTCATGTTTTCAATCGCCGTCTTTACTCTGTCCTGTACTCTCTCGCTGACTTCCGGTATATTGTAGCCAAACTTTATATTTAAGGACAAATCTACCGAAACATGCTCCTCGGACACTTCGATTTTTACGCCCTTGGACAAATTTTTCATTCCCAGTTTTCCAACCAGTTCATTGGTAATATTGCCAGCCATAGAACTTACACCGTCAACCTCGGTCGCAGCAAGCCCTGCGATAATTGCAACCACTTCGTCCGCAATCTGTACCTCTCCCAAAGTATCTTTCTCATACAGTTTATGTGTGCTTCTGCTCTCCACTTCTTTCGACACAACAAAATACCTCCTATTCTCCGTGCTGACAGTTCCTTTGGGTTCCACTTGGCTTGGTTTGCCCTTCCAATGGCTCCCAAATGCTTGCGCACAGACTTCCCCTGCGAACTGTTAGAGCTATTATAGCAAAGATAACGGGTTTTGGGAAGTTATTTTTTTTGCAAACTTTGCCTCGGACTCCCCCTTCTTTCTCGTCGCATGTACCATCGGCAGTCCCGTTCCATAGTCCAACTGCCTCGGCTCGTACTCCTCATTCTCCCTCTGCCTTGTCATTAGACGGCTGTCCCAAGTCTTAAAGGTTGTGATTCGGTTCCAAGGACGGTCCTCCCAATAATAGCCTCGGAAGGGGTCTCTGGTCTCGTACATGTTTTGCAGGAGTGCCTCATGCAGGCGAACCTTGACTTCCTGATAGGCCTCATCGTTGATGAGATTGTGCAGTTCCTGCACGTCCTTCTCTAAATCATACAGTTCATCGGATGTCATCAGATTGATGACCAACTTATACCTTCCATCGAACACCGCACGCAGAGGCTGATAACCACCAAAGCCGTCGTGGTCCACCTCATAGCGGCCAAATTCCATAAAAATATACGGATTCTGTCTCTCTCCGGTGAGCAGCTCCGGATAGATGCTTCTTCCCTCAAAGACCTTGGGCTTGTCCACCCCAAAAATATCAAAAATCGTGGGTGCCAGATTGATGTGGGACACTGGATGCTTGTCCTCTCTTCCAGCTCCAAAGCCCCGAATCAGCAGAGGAATGTGTGTGATTTCCTCGTACATCGCCGGTCCCTTGGAGGTGAGGGAGTGGGAGTAGAGCATCTCGCCGTGGTCGGAGGTATAGACAATCACCGCATCCTTTGCGAAGGCATCGGCGGCATCCAGCACACGTCCAATCTCATAGTCCACATAGCTGTTGCAGCCCAGATAAAATTTCGGCTGCAGCTTAAAATCCTCTCTTGCCGCCGCCATATAGCCGTCCCCTGCCCAAATCCGGTGATGCTCCGGCTTATCTTCCAAGGTATCTAACATATTGGCCTTGCGTGGAAACTCATAGCCCTCAAAGGGTTTCCAGAACCGCTCCGGACAGAGGAAGGGACCATGGGGTTCGTCGTAGGAAACCACCAGAAAGTAATCTTCCTCCTGATGCTTTTCCAAAAAGTCAATCGCTCGATTGGAACAACGGTGTCCAAAACAGAACTCTTCGGTGATATTGTGCGTCTCCATGCTAGAGGTCTGTCGGGAGAGATAGCGTTCCTCCTCCGTCAACTCCTCCAAATAATTTCTCATATCGTACCAATAATCTGCGTCCCAGCCATCCGCTGCCCTTCCCAGACCAAAGTAGTCCCCTCCATCCAGATGCCATTTTCCGATGTAGGCACTGTGAATGCCCTTGTCATGCAAGCGTCTCCCAATGTTCTCCACGTTGTCCGAGAGTCCCATACAGTTGGACCAGCCTGCACAGGAATGCGGATACAGTCCTGTAAAAATCGCAGAACGTGCCGGTTGGCAGACAGGTTGGGTTGTGTAGGCTGCATCAAAACGGATGCCCTCCGCTGCCAATCTATCCAGATTCGGGGTTCTCTTATCTGGATGTCCGTAACAGCCCAACATATCGGTTCTCTGCGTGTCGGTCATAATCAGTATCACTTTTTTTCCCATTGCAAGTCCTCCTCCTAAATCTCTGTTGTAGGTGTCACTATTGTATCACTATCTCTCCAAAAAACTGCGGGAGATGAAAGTTCGGTGTCTCGTTCTCAATCGCAAAGCAGCAGCCATAGTGCGGCTTTTTTGTCCTATCCCCACACTTATAAAAGTTCCCTCGAATTTTCTGCCCCTTAACAAAGTCCGCCCTTCCGTAAACCGCCCGCAAAAGCTCCAAAGAGATTCGATAGCGAAGCTCCCAAGCTCCCTTCTCTCTCTTTACGCTCACCTTCGGAATCTCAATGCCTTTGTCACGCAGAAACATACGCCCCTGCTTTCCCTCTCCCATCTGTGCAAGCATCGCACCGTTGGCGTTCACCTCAAAATTGATATATATCTTAGAATCACACGGAAAAAACTGCATGAAACATTCCATGCAGCTATCCTCGTACACCGGCTCATCGCTCTTTGTGTATGTCGCTCTTACCTCTTCTTCCTCGCAACGCATCCAAATCTCAAAGCCTTCTTCTTGGTTCCAGCTCAGATTTGCGGTGGTTTTGGGGCGATATCCCCCGCCCCAAGGGTAGTTCTCTATCTTAAACTGCTGCATGTTCCTTCCATCTCTCCACGATTTTTTTCATTTCTTCCCATTTCTTCTCCATATCTGCCACCAGAGCAAATTGGCAACGACAGCGATCCAGATTATGGCCTTCCCGATGAATCTTAAAATACGTATCTCCCTGAAGATAATCGGTCAGAAAACGCATTCCACACTCCAGAGTCATGAGCTTTGCTCCCATCGGAAGCATCTCCATCTCCTGAGCAGTCAAACTGCCCTCGCAGCCCTCCAAAAAGCCCTTCGTATAAGTCTCAAACAGGGGCAAAGACAGGGAAACCTTGCTTAGGTCCACCTCGTCCTCCGCAGCTGTGTTGGCTCCAAAACGGATGGAATCGCCATAGTCAAATACAGAAGCCCCCGGCATAATCGTATCCAAATCAATCACACAGATGGCCTCTCCGGTTTTGTCATCCAGCATGATGTTGTTCAACTTCGTATCGTTGTGGGTGACACGGTAGGGCATTTGTTTGCTCTCCAAAAGCTCCTGTACCGCTCCAAGCTCTTTCTCATGACGCAGCACAAAGGCAATCTCTTCCTGACAGCTTTCTGCCCGCTTGCAGCTATCTTCCTGCACCGCTTGTTTGAAGGTCTCAAACCGCACAGGAGTGTTGTGAAAATTCGGGATGGTCTCTGTCAATTCCTCCACCGGATAGCCCGCCAAAAGCCTCTGGAAATGACCAAACGCCTTTGCACTCTGATAGAAATCCTCCGGTTTTCTGACTTTATCGTAGGTGCTTGCTCCGCTGACAAACTGATACACTCTCCAAAAGCTGTGAATGCTATCCTCATAATAGCACTTTTCCATCTTTGTGGGAACCAGATTTAAGGTCTCTCTGTCACAGTCCCCATGATTTTTTCGTATCACCTCTCTCAGATAAGAGGTCACTCCTGCCACATTTTTCATCAGACCTTCCACATCCTGAAAAATCTCATTGTTGATTCTCTGTAAAATATACTTTTTCTCTTTGCCATTCACGTCACAGACGAGCAAAAAAGTATCGTTGATGTGTCCGCTGCCATAACGCTCACAACTCACTGGCTCACCTTCCAAGCTGAAAGCTCCTATGGCTTCTTTCATCTGTCTGCATTTTCCCTCTGCTGCCTTTGTCTCAAATGTTTGACTCATTTTTCTTCCTCCCATAAACGCTGCGGATAACAGCCTTGTTCTTTTAAGTTACGAATTGCCTTCACAACCACTTCTTTATCTTCTTTATAGGTGACTCCATACCAATTGTCTTCAGAAGACAACACCGTCACCTCACCTTTTCCTTCTTTTAAAATCTCATCCACCACAAAGGGCAGGAAGTACTCGCATTTTAAAGGATTGGTGGGCAGATTTTTGTCCAAAAAGCCTGCAAAACGCTGTTTTAACTCTCCCAGAATGCTAGGGGTAAAGCCCCAAAGATTCATGGAGACCACCGTGCCATGTGGTAACTTCGTCCAGCTTGCCCCATCGTCTTCCGTATACTCTGCCACCTCACCATGCTTCTCGATTCGGGTTCTCTCCACAATATCGGTCAATTTTCCATCCTGAATGCTGCACACCCCTCTTGCCACATGTCCATTCTCCGTCAGAGTTTTGTATAAGTCATATCCCACCATGGCATAGGAATAGACATCCGTATCCTGCTGCTCACAGAGTTGACGATAAATGGAAGAAAAAGCACTCTTTCCGTAATAATCATCGGCATTCAGCACAGCAAAGGGAGCATGGTCAATCGCCTCTTCTGCACATAAAATGGCATGTCCCGTTCCCCAAGGTTTGATGCGTCCCTCTGGCACTGCATAGCCCTCCGGCAACTTGTCCAACTCCTGATATACATACTCTACCTGCATCTGCTTTGCGATGCGGTTTCCGATGTATTCTTTAAAATCTGCCTCAATCGCTTTCTTGATAATAAAAACAACCTTCTCAAATCCTGCCTCTTTCGCATCAAAAATCGAAAAATCTATAATCATATTTCCATATTCATCAATCGGGTCAATCTGCTTTAATCCCCCATAACGACTCCCCATACCGGCTGCCATAATCACCAAAACAGGTTTCTTCTCCATCTTTGTTTCCCTTCCTTTCTTCTTTTTGCTTCTTTCATATTTATTATAAAACTGAACCCTGTCTTTTCCAATGGAATATCAGGGTAATAAATAGTAAAATCAGATATTTTTTGCTATTTTTTCTATTTCATTCTAAGTTACTTCAAAGAAAGAAAACCGAGCAGCTTCTCCCTCACTGCTCGGTTTTCTTTCCTCTTATTTTTCTTTCACTACATCATAGGGACCTATTCCGGTTCCTGAAGATTCATGAGAGAAATCACTATCTTATCGGCTGTTACCTCCGTTTTTCTCTTCACTATATCCTCAATCTGTGCTCTTTGAGAGTCCGAGATATCGGTGGCATGAATCACCACATCCACCTGCCCATCTGTGATGCTGACCACAGGGTCTGCAAAGCCCTTCGCCATCAAGAGCATTTCCGCCGCATTCTCCTTTTCGGCAATCGCTGTCATGTCTACCATATTGTTGATGGCTCCCTGTTTGGCTGCCTCATCCAACTGCTCATTGTTTATGATTTCCAGCAACGTATCTTTGTTTTTTGCCCGAATCTGTTCCCGACTCATCTGTGCACTTGCTATGTAATCCGACACAGACATTCCGCTGGTCAAAACCGCTTCCCCAGGGTTTTCTAAACCGGTCTCACTGCTCTCCACCGAGTCCGCTCCGGCGGAAACCTCCCCCGTCTCTGCACTCCCTGCACTCCCCTCCATGGAAGATACATTCTGTACCTCTTCCACTGCATTTCCCTCACTGGGGTCATCCAAACTCGCAATCTCTGTCAAAGTATCCGGAAACAGATCCTCCGAAGCCTGATTTTCATTCAAGATCGCCTCATCCGAAACTTGCATCACACCAGCCTCATAGACCTCTCCCGAGGAAACCTCTTCCTTTCCCGCATAATTTAAATATCCGGCTGCTGCAATCATCACCGCTAATGTCGTAATCACGATTTGATTTTTCCGAATCGCTTTCTTCATAAATCGACAACCTCCCTTTCAAACAGCTTACTTTGCCATTCCATGATTCTGCCCTGTCCCGCACTTTCCATATATCAGAGACTTTCTCTATTCCATCTTATGACACAATTAAAAAAATATGCAAATCTCTGCCTTCTTTCTCTTGCAATTTCCCAAAATCCTGCTATAATGAAAGACATGGAGGCATAGTTCAGCTGGGAGAGCATCTGCATCACACGCAGGGGGTCACAGGTTCGAGTCCTGTTGTCTCCACTTTTTTAAACCCTTATAAATGCTGGGAAA
>JAUNGR010000044.1 GCA_030524485.1 bacterium
GAGCACACGGTTCATACCCGTGGTGTCGAGAGTTCAAATCTCCCTTCCGCTACGAAGAAAACTTCTTGTTGTTTCAAGAAGTTTTCTTTTTTTATTTTCCTAAAATCCAAAGCATTTCTAAACAGCAAGAAAAATTTTCCTTACGTTTTTCCAAAGCCTCTTGTAGTCCCTTTTCGAGTGTGCTATAATCCACAAAAGCTATCGTTGGGAGAACCCTTCTCCCTTCCTGTCAATTTTAATGTAATTCTAAGAGAGGATGTGTACAATTATGAAATCACTCCAAGCCTTCCTAAAAAAATATGGCCACGCATGGATACTTTCTTATGTTATTGTGTATCTCATCTGGTTTTTTCACTTAGAGAAGACAGTCACCCGAGATTACACGGTGGTTCACAGCCGTTTAGACGACTACATTCCCTTTAACGAGTACTTTATCGTACCCTATCTGCTGTGGTTCCTCTATGTTGCCGGTACCGTGCTGTATTTTTTCTTCACCAACCGTCAGGACTACTATCGGGTCTGTGCCTTTCTCTTCACCGGCATGACCCTTAGCCTCATCATCTGCTCCGTCTTTCCGAACGGAACCAACTTCCGTCCGAGCATAGACCCAGATAAAAATATTTTTTGTTGGATGGTTTCCCGCCTGTATCAAGCCGATACCTGCACCAACGTATTTCCTAGCATCCATGTTTTTAATTCCATCGCCGTCCATACGGGCATCACACACAGCGAAGCCTTCCGCAGTCGTCCCAGAATACGTCTGGCCTCCTTCGTTCTGACTCTGTCCATCTGCATGGCCACGGTGTTCTTAAAACAGCACTCCGTCCTTGACATCGCTGGAGCCTGTCTCATGGCTGCTATGATTTATCCTTTTATTTACAGTCTACATCCGCACTCTTCCTACAAGGAAGTACCGGAGCTTTGACAGCTACCCAAGCGAAAAACCCCTTGCTTTTCCAGACAAAAGCAGGGGGTTTTCTTCTTTGCATCTATCAATTAAATCCGTAAAACTTCTGTGTAATCTTGTATCCAGCTATGGATACCTTTCTTCCACTTTTTCCTGGAAGATTCATACCCTGCCCCAAGAAGCCGTAACGCAACCTTCGATACAGGGAGGGATTGGAGTTCTTTAGATACTGCCACAACTCTTTTTTCTTCTCCAGATTTTCCTCCGACTCCGACTTAATCGCTAAAATGGAGGAAATGGTCATCATAATCTCTAGATATTTTATCATATAGCTGCGCAGCTTGCGGCTGCTGATTTTGGACTCGTTATAATAATCTATCATCAGGCGAGTAACAAGGAGCTGCTGGTCTATCCGCCCTATCATCACTTGCTCGTTGACAGACTGGTCCTCCCTTCCGATAAAATAGCGATAAAAATTCACGTCCAGATAGTACAGCGTCTTGACATAGGGCAGAGGCTGAAACACAAAAATATTGTCCACATAGAAGGTATGCTTCGGCAACTTCAGGCCGCAGCTCTTTAACAGCTCCGTGCGGTAAATCACCGAATGCATCAAAATATACTGTCCTGTCATAAAATGACGTACCTGCTCCCAGCCGATCAGCTCGTCCTTCGGGAGGGCTAAACGATAATTCATCACCTTCTTACGCTTGGCTCCCTGTTTTTCATAGACAAAATTGCTGACCAACATATCCAAAGTCTCATTTCCGTACACAAATCTTCGCAGCGTTGCCAAAATTTCCAAAAAGGCTTCCTCGTTGACCCAGTCATCGCTGTCCACCACCTTGAAATAAATGCCGCTCGCATGAGCCAGACCAGCATTCACCGCCTCCCCATGTCCTCCGTTCTCCTGATGAATGGCCTTACAAATGCTTGGATATTCTCTCTCATAGCGGTCTGCTATTTCTGCCGTCCTATCCTTCGTGGAACCATCGTCCACAATCAAAATCTCAACTTCCTCTCCTCCGGTCAGAAGAGATTGAATGCAATGTTCCATGTACTGTTCCGAATTATAACAGGGAATCGCCACAGATAACAACTTCATGTTTCATCCTCCTATCGCTTCTGTCATCTTCTCGTTTCTGCTCTTTTTCGCCCCATATTTTATCATACTTCCTGAAAAATGTCTAAGGAATTCTGCTTGCACTCCCTGTTTTCCTGCGTTATAATTTATTATATATGCTGATTCGCCAAAAGGAATTCCTGTCCGTTTAGGACGAATCACAAACAAAACACGAAAAGAAATGAGGAACACCCATATGGCAAAAAAAAGAATTGTGATGGCTCTGGGACACCAGGCTTTGGGAACCAACCTTCCTGAACAGAAAGCGAACGTGGCTCAGACCTCCAAACTCATCGCAGATTTTATACAGGACGGCTGCCAAATTGCAATTGTACACAGCAACGCTCCTCAGGTTGGCATGATTCACACCGCTATGAATGAATTTGGCCAGCAACATGGCGGCTACACGGCGGCACCGATGTCTGTCTGCTCTGCCATGAGCCAAGGATACATTGGCTACGATTTACAAAATGGCATCCGTGCCGAGTTGACCCGTCGAGGCATCTACAAGACCGTCTCCACCGTACTGACACAGGTGACGGTTGACCCTTACGATGAGGCCACCTACAAGCCTGTCAAGGTGATTGGACGCTACATGACGGCGGAGGAAGCCGCAGCGGAGGAAGCAAAGGGCAATTATGTCATTGAGGAAGCCGGAAAGGGCTTTCGCCGCATAGTAGCCTCCCCCACCCCCGTAGCCATCGTGGAGATTGAGGCCATCAAGGCTCTGCTTCAGGCAGACCAGCTCGTGATTTCCTGTGGGGGTGGCGGCATTCCTGTGATGGAACAGGGCTGCAATCTGAGAGGAGCCAGTGCCATCATTGAGAAAGATTTGGTCAGCGGTCTCCTCGCAAGAGAGGTCGATGCCGACATTCTTATGATTTTAACCGATGTCGATGCCGTGTGCTTACACTACGGCACCGAGGAAGAGAAGGCTCTGTCTCACATGACCGTAGAAGAAGCCCGAAATTACATCGCCCAAAATCAATTCGAGGCCTCCTCGATGCTGCCCAAAATTCAGGCAGCTTTAGATTTCATCACCAGCGGCACCAACCGCAAGGCTATGATTACCTCCATGGCAAAAGCGAAGGACTGCATGGACGGAAAAGCCGGAACGATAATCGAATAAACAGGCAGGACTCGCCTGCCGCAAATCCGCACCATACCGAGAAAAGACAACAAGAAAAAGGCAGTGGGGAAACGCAGATGCTCTGCAACTCCTCACTGCTTTTCTCTTATGCCAGCCAACGTTTCAGCCAATTGGTCATTTCCACCAGTCGCCGGACTCTATGTCTAGGTTTTCCGCTGCGGCTCATCTCATGATTTTCCCCACGAATCAAAAACAACTTCGCCGGAACCTTATTTTCCACCAAGGCCGTATAAAATTGAATGCTCTGGTCCACCGGACAACGGTAGTCCTCGGAAGCGTGGATGAACAGCGTCGGTGTCTTTACATTCTGGTAATAACAGAGCGGCGATTGCCTCCAAAAACTCTCTATTTTTTCCCCCATCTCTCCCGCCATCTGGTCTCGGACAAAGTAGGGTCCAATGTCCGAGATTCCCCAAAGGGAAATCCAATTGGATATGGATCTTTGTGAGATAGCACAGGCAAAGCGGTCGGTATGTCCAACTATCCAGTTGGTCATAAAACCGCCGTAGGAGCCACCGGACACCGCCAACCGTTTTGCGTCTATCTGTGGATATCTCTTCAATACCTCATCCGTAAAATCCATCAGGTTTTGGTAATCCCGACTGCCATAGCGACCCCGAATGTCCGCAAAGGCATTTCCTCTTCCATCAGAACCCAGAGGATTACAGAAAAAGACAAAATACTGCTGTCCCGCAAAATATTGCATCTCATGGAAGAAAACCTCCCCATACACGGTCTTAGGTCCTCCATGAATCTGCAAAATCGCCGGATAGTGCCTATCCTCCGAAAATTCTGTGGGCTTCATCACCCAACCATCAATCTCCTCTCCGGAGGACACAATGCTCATCTTCTCCATTTTGGAGAGCTTACGCTCCTGCAGAGCTGTCTCGTTAAAAGAGGACAACTTGCGAATCTTCCCCCTCGGAGTCCACTGATACAATTCCTGAAGCCTGCCATCATGCATGGCAATAAACAGCAGCTTCTCTTTGGAAGGATGAAGTGCAAAGGCATCGATGGAGCCTTCCTTCTCAATGACAGGCTCAAAACTCCAAATGGCCTCCTTCTCCTTCATATGAAGCAGGTGACTGGCATTCCTCCTTGTCGCTATCAGATAGAGGCTTCCATCCTCCCGCCCTTCCACTTCTCTTCCGACTCCATAACGGCAGTCGCTGTTCACCGTATTTCCTATGGTCTCCTGAGAGCGGCAAAGCAGCTGCAACTCTCCCTTCTTCTCATCCAGCCGGTACAAAAAGGGATTCTCATTGATGCCGTAAGTCTTTTCATCCGAGGCAAACACAAAGATATCTCTTCCCACCGCCTCCAGTCTCTCCACATCATACTCCCCAGCCGGCATCACACAGGTGTTTTTTTTGGTATCCACATGGTAGGACCAAATCTCCCCCCTGCGGCTGCTCTTATTCTCGTAACGTTCTCCGGCATAGTAGACTTTTTTCCCCAAGACCGTCACCGAACTGGTATCCAAAAAGCCATCGCTGATACGGGTCAAAGCTCCCTTTTCCTTATCATATAAAAACAAAGCCAGACGTTTTTTGTTGACAAAACCTCTTCCATTCTTCCAAAATGGACTCTCATCCAGAGTCTCGTAGGCTTCCTCCCTGCGTTTTTGGCTCCAAATACTCTTTTTTTCGAGATAGACTGCCTTATATAAGTCTGGCTCTCTGGCATCGATTTCTCCCAGAACCAACAGATGCTGCTCGTCCATTCGTTTCAATCCTCGCACCACAATCGGAAGCTCAAAGGCCTTCGTCGCCTCCCCGCCATCCATCGCAATGCGATAAATCGGGGTGAACTCCCACCCCAGCTCCTGACGGTTCTCCTCCGTCTCCTTGCGGTAGGCAGCAAACAAAATATGCTCCTCATCCTCCCACATATAGGTCTGTTCCCTGTCCCCGCTGGTCAGCTGCGAAATCTTCTTGTTCGCCTCGCTCCATATCCAAAGGCAGCTGTCGTAATAATTTTGCGTCTCGCTGCAGCTGCTCACCGCAAAAGCAGCATATTTTCCTTCAGGGGCATACTGTAAATTGGAAATAAACCGATACTTCATAAAGTCCTTCAACATGATTCCTGTCATTTAATTTCCCCCTAGCATAGGAGCGGCCTTCCCTCACCGTAAAGCCGCTCACTTCTCCTCACCGTCTCATCTCGATATCTTCCAGCCATCCGCACATTGCTTACGCACGCTATCTTTTCTATGCCATCGTTGCCATCGTTTCCATGTACGCTATGTACTTTTTCCGGATTTGATGATACCAACTTGATTTCACTTATTTTAGTACAAAATTTGTGATGTAACCTCTCAAGCAATTTCATTGTACACCTTTTCCCCTTCAAATAGCAAGTACTTCTGTCATTTTTACTAATTTTATGTGAATTTCCCAATTTTTCCCTTTCCTCTCAAAGGCTTGTCAATCGACTGTTTAGCCTGCGTGCAAGCACGCAAGAATGTGTGGTGATTTGCCGCAAACGCATCCTGTCCGTTTAGGAAAAACTTGGATTCTTAAGATTTTTGTGTGCTCTCTCTACACTTTCTGTAAAAATAATTAAGAATTTCGTTATTGATTCTGCCAGTCGGATAGTGTAAAGTAAACATATCAAAAGCAGCAAACATATTTTGGAGGTAATGACAATGAGAAAGCTTAAAAAATTTTCTGTACTCGCAGCAGCGATTGCTGCCTTAACGATACTCACTGCTAGTTCCGCTTTTGCAGGTCAGTGGCAAAAAGAGAGCGACAGCTCATGGAAATATAAAAAAGACAATGGCAAGTATGCAGTTGGCTGGACAAGCATTGCTTCTGCAAATGGACAGTCCAACGACTATTATTTTGATACAAAGGGAATTATGCAGACCGGATGGATTGAGAGCAATGGCAATACCTACTATCTGAATCGCTCCGGTATCATGCAGACAGACCGCTGGGTGGACAGTCCCGATGGCTCCCGCTATGTGGGTTCTGACGGTGCCGTGTTGAAGGACACCACCGCTCCAGATGGTACCAAGGTCGATGCGAATGGCTATGCACCATCCGGTTCCACTTCCAATCAGACTGCCACCGGTCCAGGACGCAACCTTCCGGCTGCTTCCACCGATGAGGCCAATGCAACTCGCATCGTCATCTCCGGTGTCACCTCAGACAGCAATGGCTACTACTACAAGACCGTGGACGGTTCCAAGGTAACCAGCCAGTGGAAGAAAATCAACGGTAAGTGGTATTACTTTGGAGCAGACGGATATGCTCTGACCGGTTTCCAGACCATCGGCGGAAAGCAATATTATTTTAGAAGCAACGGAACCATGGCTTCCAATACCTTCACCGTCAATAATGTGCGCTACACCGTTGACAGCAGCGGAGCCATCACAGGAAGCAAGGCTATTACCGTTTCGGTTCCAGAGACCAGAACCATCAACCCAGATGAGCCGGAGACCTTTGCTGACAATTTGACCACCGACTAACTCTTTTCATCCACTACAATGAATGAGTGACCCGACGAATGACTTGTTTAGCATCCGTGGACAGGGGAACATACGCCTCAAGGCAGAGAGTCCGATAGGGATGCGTTTTGTACCTTGTTCACGGATGCTAGCATCCGTGAACAAGGGGACATACGGTCAGGACAGGGATAAATTTTGTGCCCTGCCTGACTCTGTGACCTCAAGCGGAGAGAATATGGCCATTTTTAAGGCAGACGATGGAGGCGTACTGGACGTACGCCGACTGAGGATAACGCAGAAAATGGCCATATTATCCCGCTTTGAGGCGTATGTTCCCCTGTCCACTGATGCTATTGTTCCTTCATACAAGAGAGACCAGCCGTAAGCAGCACTTACGACTGGTCTCTTTCATTTGTCAGCGATTGCTTTCTTCCCTACGCTTCCTCATACAGCTTCTTTAAGAAAGCCACATCTCCATGATAATGATCCAGATTGGAATTTTCCAATAACATAGTAATCATTGGTTTTTTCTCCTTCAAGAGCTTCATCAGGGGTCCATAGTGGAACTGTCCCTCCCCGACAAAACGGAACTCTTGAGAGACTCCGTGCATGATATAGTCCTTGATGTGCAGCATGGTAATGCGATCTCCATAATAAGAGAAAGCCCGACGCAGGACATCTGCCTGCTCTTCCTCCGTGTTGCTCTCCGGTCCCATCAGATTCACCGCATCCAGAATGACCTCCACATTTGGGGAGTCTATGTCCTCCAAAAAACGCTTCATTCTCTCCGGACTATAGAGGGTATGGTCATACACGCCCTCCACTCCGACAATTACACCCAACTTCTCCGCAGCAGAGACAATGGTTCTCATGCTCTTTAACAGCAGCTGATACGCATCCTCGGTGTAAGTCTGTGGATTCACCTTCATGGCAGGATGCAAACGTCCGGTCTCTGTTCCAACCATATCTGCTCCCAAAATGCGGGCGTATTTTAGATGCTCAACGAAACGAGCCACCTCCGCCTCTCTTTTGCTCTCCTCCGGATGCGTGGGATTGATGTAACAGCCCAAAACAGAGACATGAATGTCATTCGCCTGAAGCTGGGATGCTATATATCTAGCAAACCCTGCACTGTAATGTCCCGTTGTCAAATCGTAATTGGTGATGGACTTGGACATCGCCAACTGAATGTTGTGAATGCCATTCTCCTTCACAGTGGCAAATACCTTCTCCATCTCCATCGGTGCGCAGACATCATGGCAGCGCATTCCAAATGTCAACATATCCTTTTCCTCCCTACACAAAATCTTTTCTCATAGGAGTAAAGACATCCAAAAGCTTCGTCTCCTCCAAAGCTACCACTCCATGAACCACATTCGGAGCCACATAGTAGGTGTCTCCTGTCACCAACACCTTGTCCTCCTGCCCCTCCTCCTGATACAGCAGAGAACCTTCAATGATATAACCAATCTGCTCATGTGGATGGGAATGTGGTGCTCCAATTGCCCCTTTATCGAAGTGCAGCTCGACATTCATAATGTTCTCGCTGTAAGCCAGTACCTTTCGCACAACGCCGCCACCCAAATCGGTCAGCGGAATCTTTTTATTTTCTACATACATAGTGCCCTTCCTCCTCTATTTTTCATCCATATTCGGACTACTTTTTGCTTTATTTTAACACGTCCGCCCTCTCTCTGCAAGCAAAAAGAAGCTCTGGATGCGATGGCATTCAGAGCTTCTCACATTTCTCATTTGTCTTTGTGTGACGCACACTGCGTCTTGGTACAAACGCCCTTATCTCTATCTCTTATTCATCAATGCTGTAGTTTGGAGCCTCTTTTGTGATGTGAATGTCATGCGGATGGCTCTCTTTCAGGGAAGCTGCCGTAATCTTTACAAACTCTCCTGTCTCCTGCAAAATCGGAATGGTTGCCGCTCCACAGTAGCCCATACCCGCTCTTAAACCACCCAGAAGCTGATATACCGTATCCTCAACCAGTCCCTTATAAGCAACACGACCTTCTACTCCTTCTGGCACCAGCTTCTTCGCATCGCTCTGGAAGTAGCGGTCCTTGCTGCCATTCTCCATCGCTGCGATAGAACCCATACCACGGTAGACCTTGTACTTACGTCCCTGATACAGCTCATACTCACCCGGACTCTCATCACAACCTGCAAACATACTTCCCATCATACACACGCTTCCACCGGCTGCGATGGCCTTTGTGATATCTCCGGAATACTTGATGCCGCCATCTGCGATGATCGGGATTCCGTACTCCTTTGCTGCCTCATAACAGTTCATAACTGCTGTAATCTGCGGAACACCGATACCTGCAACCACACGGGTGGTACAGATGGAACCCGGTCCGATTCCCACTTTGACTGCATCCACACCTGCCTCAATCAAGGCTCTGGTTGCCTCTGCTGTGGCAACATTTCCTGCTATCACCTGAACCTGCGGATAGGCCTCCTTGATCATCTTCACACAGCGAATGACATTTGCCGAATGACCATGAGCGGAATCCAACACAATGACATCTACCTTTGCGTCCACCAAAGCCTTCACACGCTCCAACACGTTTGCGGTGATGCCGACAGCAGCACCACAAAGCAGACGACCCTGCTCGTCCTTAGCGGACAGAGGATACTTAATCTGCTTCTCGATGTCCTTGATGGTGATGAGACCCTTTAAGTTAAAATCTGCATCCACAATCGGAAGCTTCTCCACTCTCGCCTTGCCGAGAATCTTTTTAGCCTCCTCCAAGGTCACACCCTCTCTTGCCGTCACCAGATTCTTGCAGGTCATGCACTCCTTGATTTTTTTTGTGAAATCTTCCTCAAATTTCAAATCACGGTTGGTGATGATACCTACCAGCTTTCTACCCTCTGTGATGGGCACACCGGAAATGCGGAACTTTGCCATCAAATCGTTGGCATCCTTTAAGGTATGCTCCGGAGAAAGGAAAAACGGGTCAGTGATAACGCCATTCTCAGACCTTTTAACTCTGTCTACTTCCTCCGCCTGTGCCTCAATCGACATGTTTTTGTGGATAATACCAATACCACCCTGTCTTGCCATCGCAATCGCCATGCGATGCTCAGTCACGGTATCCATTCCTGCACTCATCAGCGGAATGTTCAGCTTAATCTTCTTGGTCAGATGCGTGGACAAATCCACCTGATTCGGAATGACCTCTGAATAGGAAGGAACAAGCAATACATCATCAAAAGTAATTCCTTCTGCGATAATCTTACCCATTAGAATTTCCTCACTTTCTTGTGTGTTTTATTAGTTATATTAATATCTCTTAGGTTGTGATATATAATATTATCAGACTTTTTTGTGCTTGTCAAATGTATTTTTACTCTGAAAGTCCCGGACGGCGGTTGCATGGACTGCGTGCTAGCACGCAAGGACATGCAAACATCGGATGGGCTAACCCGTATGTAGCACGTAGAACGATAGTCCGAAGTGCGGAATGCGGGGCGATTGTGGTAGTGCAAAGCACGAAGCAATCGACTTTCATGCATAGTGGTGATTCGCCACAGGCGAATCATGTCCGTTTACTCTGAAAGTCCCGCTGCCGATAGGCAGCACTAAGTTCAGGGATGCCAAGTGCACCCGACAGACTTTCATGGTGAAGTGGTGGCCTCCACCAGTCGGGTGCATGAAGGTTTACTCTGAAAGTCCCGGACGGCGGTTGCATGGACTGCGTGCTAGCACGGAGCAATCGACTTTCATGCATAGTGGTGATGCTACTGACACAAAAAGGTCTCCGCAGGAGACTTGCTCCTGCAGAAACCTTTTCGTATCGCTTCTCATTGTAAGATTACTTTTCTCGGTGCAGACATGCGGAAACACTGCAACATCTTATCGCTCGGCTCAAAAATCACCTTTGTGGTCTCGCCCTTGCTCTGATAAATCATCGCATACAAGCGTGCTCTCGGCTCCTTGGAGGAATAATCCACCACCTTCATGTTAGAGGTCTCATGGTCCTTCAGTGCATAGTGCTCCAGCGGTGCTATCATCTGCACCTCATCCATCGAGCACTCCATCACTTTCTTTCGCTTCGCCTGACTCATAATCTTATCCACAGAGAACTGCTTTGTCACATACAGGTACTCGTATTCCACCTTCAATCCCCGAAATACAAAATAAGTGACCGCTCCCACAGCAATCAAAAGCAGCATCCCTATGATGCCCAACAACATGGAGGACAAAAATGCCAGTACGCACAACACTCCCAATCCAATCCGAACCGGCCATGCATATCCCGGCTCCTTCTGCTTTACCAGCCACTCTGCATATGCTTCATTCATAAAAACCTTCCTCTCTCTGAGAATGTCCCTCCCAGAGTTCCCTTCGTATGATATTCGTTCGCTCCAGACACTTTTGCCCCGCAACAGAGCTTCTGTATCATAGGAAAGCGAGAATTTTCCTATATGATACAAAAAAGGCAGCCCCCGAGGGGGAGAGCCACTGCATCTGCCCTCCTGACGGAGACTGCCTCTCCTTCCTTCCGTCTTACTGGAAAAAAGGATGGTTTACATCATTCCCATATTGGGGCCGCCTGCCGCTGCAACTGGATTCTCTTCCTTAATATTAGCAACAACAGACTCTGTTGTCAATAAGGTAGATGCAACACTTGTCGCATTTTGCAAAGCACATCTTGTCACCTTAGCTGGGTCAAGAATGCCTGCCTCTACCATGTCAACATACTCTTCCTTGTATGCGTCAAAGCCCACTCCCACTGCGGACTCTTTCACCTTATTGATAATCACAGCACCTTCCAGTCCTGCATTTGCCACAATGTGATGCAACGGAGCCTCCAGAGCCTTCAGGATAATCTTAGCACCTGTCTTCTCATCGCCCTCCAGTTCCGCTACGACCTTCTCCACAGCCTCGCTTGCATGTACATAAGCAGAACCGCCACCTGCGATGATGCCTTCCTCAACAGCTGCCTTGGTCGCTGCCAGAGCATCCTCCATACGCAATTTTGCTTCCTTCATCTCGGTCTCTGTCGCAGCACCGACACGAATCACCGCAACACCGCCTGCCAGTTTGGCCAGTCTCTCCTGCAGTTTCTCTCTATCAAAATCAGAGGTGGTCTCCTCAATCTGAGCACGAATCTGAGCCACTCTTGCGGCAATCTCTTCCTTAGAACCCTCTCCATCTACAATGATGGTATTCTCCTTCTGAACCTTAACAGACTTTGCACGTCCCAGCTGCTCCATGGTTGTATCCTTCAGCTCCAGACCCAACTCCTCAGAAATCACCTGACCACCAGTCAGAATGGCAAGGTCTCTTAACATCTCTTTTCTTCTGTCGCCGTAGCCTGGTGCCTTCACGCCAACTACAGTGAAAGTACCTCTCAGTTTGTTGACAATCAGGGTAGTCAAAGCCTCGCCCTCGATGTCCTCAGCCACAATCAGAAGCTTTGCTCCGGACTGCACAATCTGCTCCAGAACCGGCAGAATCTCCTGAATGTTGGAAATCTTCTTATCGGTAATCAGAATATATGGGTTATCCAGATTGGCTTCCATCTTATCCATATCGGTGCACATGTAAGCAGATACATAACCTCTGTCAAACTGCATACCTTCTACCAAATCCAACTCTGTCTTCATGGTCTTGGACTCCTCAATGGTGATAACGCCATCCTTGGAAACCTTCTCCATTGCATCTGCTACCATCTCGCCCACACTGTCATCTGCTGCGGAGATAGCTGCCACTCTTGCAATCTGTGCCTTACCGCTGATAGGTTTGCTCATCGCTGCGAGAGCCTCAACTGCTGCCTCTGTCGCCTTCTTCATACCCTTTCTTAAAACAATCGGGTTTGCACCAGCTGCCAGATTCTTCATTCCCTCGTTAATCATAGCCTGAGCCAGAACGGTCGCTGTGGTGGTACCGTCACCTGCCACATCGTTGGTCTTCGTCGCTACTTCCTTCACCAGCTGTGCACCCATGTTCTCAAATGCATCTTCCAGCTCAATCTCTTTTGCAATCGTAACACCATCGTTCGTAATCAACGGTGCGCCAAAGGACTTATCCAAAACCACGTTACGTCCTTTCGGTCCCAGAGTCACACGCACAGTGTTTGCCAACTGGTTTACACCGGCTTCCAATGCTTTTCTGGCTTCCACGCCGTATTTAATTTCTTTTGCCATGATAATCAACCTCCGAATTTTGTCATTTTCTTTTTCATTTTTAAGTCATGTCTAATCTGCTATCTCAATCCGAATCTCTATCCAAACTGCAGTCCCTTCGCCATCTAAGCTTAAGCCAGAACTGCCAAGATATCGCTCTGCTTTACAATGATGTAAGTCTCTTTGTCAATCTCAACTTCAGTACCTGCGTACTTGGAGAAAATCACCTTATCGCCCTCTTTTACCTGCATCACAACTTCCTTGCCGTCAACCACACCGCCCGGTCCCACTGCGAGAACTTCTGCCTGCTGCGGCTTTTCCTTCGCCTGTCCTGGAAGCACGATACCAGACTTTGTTGTCTCCTCTGCCACCAACTGCTTTAATACAACCTTGTCAAATAATGGTACTAACTTCATCACCATATCCTCCTTCTATCTCTACCGTTAATTTTTTCATCTTGAGTCTTATTTTTTCTCATGTGTATGTTATAGCACGTCTTGTTAGCACTGTCAATAGTCGAGTGCTAAATTTTTTATAAATCCTGATATCACTAATTTATAAAAATTTTTGAAATTTATGCCTTTTCTTTTTGTGCAGAAAGTATTACAATAAGGGAAATACACGGCTGCAAGCCACAGAAAGGAGTTGTTTTCTATGTCTAAGAAAGGTTATGGCAAGTGGATTGCCGTTGCTGCGGCTGCCGGTGCAGTTGTCGCTGCTGGCATTTCCTACTTTGCCAAATACAAATCCTTCCACAAAGAACTAGACGAGGAGTTCCACGACTTTGAGGATGAGGATCATACAGAAGAGACTACCGAGGAAGAGACTGCAACGGAGACGATTTCCCGCAACTATGTCCCCCTACACAAACCTGCTGAGACCCCCGATAAGGAGGTAGAGGAAGACGAAGGCGAGACCACAGAGACCGCAGAGACGGCTGCAAGCGAGGAAAGCACAGAAGAAGTGAAATCCGAGGAAGAGACCAAAGAAGAAGAGACCACGGAGGAAGGCGAAGCGATTTCGGAAACTCCTGCAGTGGCTGAGTCTGCTGAATCTGAGGAAAAAGCATCTGAAACAGCATCCACAGTTGAGGAAACTCCAAAAAAACTCTGAGTTCCTTAACGTTCCTACCAAAATAGCCCCCTGTACCGATTTTTCGGTACAGAGGGCTGTTTTCTTAAGCATTTCTGATACGTTACTTTTCTTCTACAAGGTTAAAAAGCCTTTTCCAATAATCTCACTGGAGTTTGAAATCAAAATAAATGCGGTTGGCTCTCGGTCCTTGATGAACATACGCAGCCGCACTGCCTGTGTTCTTCTCATCGTTGTCAGAATAATGGTCTTATTGTGATGTGTGAAGGCTCCCTGTGCCGCATAGGTCGTTGCACTGCGTCCCAACTCCTCAATGATATAACGGCAAATGGGGTCTGGGTCGTCGCAGATGATGGTGAAGCACTTACAGAGGTTCATATTCTCAATCACCCCATCGATTACCAAGGACTTTGCCAACAATCCCAGAGAAGAGTACAGACCGGTCGCTGGTCCAAATACCACAAAAGCAAGCACAACCGCTGCCACATCCACCAAGAACAGAACCGTTCCGATGTTCAGACTGGTATATTTTTTCAAAATCATGGCAATGATGTCTGTGCCTCCGCTGGAACCACCAATGTTAAACAAAATCGCAGAACCTACCCCTGGAAGGAAGATGGCAAACATCAACTCCAACAGCGGTTCATTTGTCATCGGCAACTCAATGGGACAGTGTCTTTCCAGAAAGGAGATGCTGACGGACATCAACAAACTAGCATACACGGTTCGGATTCCGAAACTCTTTCCCAAAAATAGAAAACCCAAAATCAACAGAGCCATATTTGCAGCAAAGGTAAAGTCACCGGCCGAAATTCCGGTAAGGCGACTGACCACCGTAGAAAAACCGGTGACTCCTCCAAACGCAAAATTATTGGGGAACTTAAAAAAATAGACTCCCACAACCATAATCCAGATACTGATCGTAATAATACCGTATTCTTTTATAATGCCTCTCACATCTATCTTCATGATCCCACTAGTTTTCTGTCTGCCCTTCCGCTTCGGTCAAAAAACCGACTTGATTCAAGAAACGCAGAAATCCCTCTCTTCCTTCTTTATTGCACTTGTATACACCGGCATCCTCCAACACTTTGGCAAATACCTGTCCCACCTCTTCTTTTAAGATGGCATCCACATTCTCTTTTGTGATATTCGGATACTTAGGCAGGAACTCCTCCACCCAGTCAGCATGTTTCTCAATGCTCTCGTTGGAGCGGATATCCTTCTTCTCCAAAATATACTCCGCCAACAGTGCAAGCTCCTCCTTCAGACGGCTCGGAAGCACCGCAAGTCCCATGACCTCAATCAGACCAATGTTCTCTTTTTTGATGTGGTGCAGCTCTGGATGCGGATGATACACTCCCATCGGATACTCGGCTGTGGTAATGTTATTTCTCAACACCAAATCCAGCTCATAGAAGTCTCCATTCTTTCTCGCAATCGGTGTGATGGTATTATGCGGCTCTCCATCGGTCTCGGCAAATACAAAGGCAGCCTCATCCGTGTAAGTTCTCCATGCGGTAAGCACTCGGTCTGCCAACGCAATCAGACGATCTGGATTCTTGGAGCGAGTACGCAGAACCGACATCGGCCAATGCACAATGCCTGCCTCCACATCCGCAAACTCCTCGTGATGCAACTCTATTTCCATCTTAGCCTTCGCCATCGCAAAGGTATAATGACCGCCCTGAAAATGGTCGTGTGTTAAAATAGAGCCTCCCACGATGGGCAAATCCGCATTGGAGCCAAGGAAGTAATGCGGAAAGGCCTTTACAAAGTCAAATAACTTGATAAAAGTCGCTTTCTCAATCTTCATGGGCACATGCTGTCCGTTAAATACAATGCAGTGCTCATTATAATATACATAGGGAGAGTACTGAAATCCCCACTCCGAGTTGTTGACTGTAATAGGAATGATACGGTGATTGTTTCTTGCAGGGTGATTGGCACGGCCTGCATAGCCCTCATTCTCTCGACAAAGCAGACATTTCGGATATCCACTCTGTTTTGCTTTCTTTGCCGCTGCAATCGCTTTCGGGTCCTTCTCCGGCTTGGACAGATTAACTGTGATATCCAAATCTCCATATGCCGTCTTTGTCACCCACTTCATATCCTTCACAATACGGTAACGACGAATGTAATCCGAGTCCTGACTCAACTTGTAATAATAGTCCGTAGCTGCCTTTGGAGATTGCTTCTCATAAATCTCCCAAAACGTTCCAATTACCTCACTCGGTCTTGGCATCAGGCAATTCATCAAACGCGTGTCAAACAGATCCCGATATACGGTACTATTCTCCTCCAGAATTCCCCTTTCTGCCGCTGCATCCAACAAGATTTTGAGAGTTCCCTCCAAATCCTCCCCGTCACATGCCTTCTCCGGCTTCTCAAACTCATCCAGCTTCAGTGCGTCCAAAATCTGGTTGGTTGCATAACGCATATCTTCCTCGTGCAGAAGACCTGTCTTCTTTCCATAGCAGACCAGATTTGCAATCGCCTGATTTAATACTTCCTTTTCCATTGCCTTTTCCCCTTTCTTGGTCATTCAACTTACCTCTCTCATTATAAGGAACTCATCTCAAAAATGCAATCCGTTTCAGCACAATCGCAGCCAGAATTCCGACCGCACAGCCCGCCGCAATTCCCGCTGCCAACAGCACCGCAAAATAGTAGCCTATCTGCACGCTCTCCATCACCAACATAGCGACTAGCATCTGTCCGATGTTATGCCCGACTCCCCCTAAAATACTGACTCCCAACATCCCAAAGGCCTTTGCTTTCTTTGCGGTCACCATGCAAATGAGACTCAGCACACAACCAGCCATGCTGTAGAGCCACATAGACATTCCACCAAACATCAAACTGGTCAGTAGGACACGCACCGCAGCAATCATGATGGTTCCTCTTAAACTTAGGGTATAGAGCGAAACTATCGTCACCAAATTCGCCAAGCCTAGCTTGACTCCGGGCACACCGATTGAAATCGGTATCATATTCTCTACGACACTGCACACACAGGCAAGGGCTATCAGCATCCCATATTTGGCCACCTGATTGGCAGCCGTGCCAGATTCCTTATATTCTCTCATGCTGAACTTCCTTTCCTTGAGCTTTTGACTTCCTTCGTTTCTGAGTTATTTTCTATTACTGCCTCTTCGTATTTTGGCTTTTTGGACTTTTTTGGCCTTTTTGCCTTTCTTGACTTTCTGACTTTGCTTTGTTAGAATAGCGGTGTTTCTGTTAACCTGAAAGGATTGGCGGCTTCTCGCCGCTCACACAGAAGGAGGTTTTTTGCTTGCGTCGCTTTTCCAAAACGATAGCCATACTTCTTATTGTTTTACTTTTGCTTGCCGTTGCTCTTGCTTCCGAGCTACGCCGTCCTAAATTGACCTATGAACCCATCGCAAGGACAGACTTTATCTTAAATACCTTTGTCACCATCACCCTGTACGAATATCCAGATGCCGCTCTTTTGGACTCCGCTATCGACCTCTGCCGAGAGTACGAAACGGTCTTTAGCCGAACGCAGGAAGGCTCTGAACTCTATGAGCTCAACCATAGAGACGAACGCACCGGCAGTTTTGCCGTTTCCGATGACATGAGAGATTTGCTTGCTTCTGCCCTACACTACTGTGAGGTCTCTGATGGAGCCTTTGACATCACCGTTGCCCCCATCGTAGATTTGTGGGATTTCACGGCCTCCCAGCCCTCCCTTCCGGACAGCCAAGCTCTTGCAGATGCGGCGGCTAAGGTAGATTGGCGAATGTTAAAACTTTCCCAAAATACCTTGACTTTCCTATCCGAGGATACCGAAATCGATTTGGGAGCCATTGCGAAGGGCTTCATCGCTGACCGCCTCAAGGACTATCTCAAGGAAGAGGGAGTCACCAGAGGCATCATCAATCTAGGTGGCAATGTACTATGTATCGGGGATAAACAAGAAAATACCCCCTTTTCCATCGGGCTGCAAAAACCCTTTGCCCAGCGCAGCGAAACCATCGCACTGTTAAATGTCTCCGATCGCTCGCTGGTCTCCTCCGGTGTATACGAAAGGCATTTCATCCTAGATGGAAAGAATTACCATCATATTTTGAATCCCAAGACGGGAATGCCCTATGACAATGGACTCACCAGTGTCACCATTCTTTCTGAGCATTCCGTAGATGGGGACGGCTTGAGCACCGTCTGCTTCTCTCTGGGCTTACAAAAGGGACTTGCTCTCATCAACTCACTGGAAGACACCTATGCCTACTTCATCACCAACGACTATGAAATCTACTACTCAGATGGAGCCGAGGCCTTTCTACAAGGAGGAACTTCATGACTACAAAACCTGTTGTATTTCACTTTAGCACTGCTTACACAAAACAGAACTTTTTTCAGACACTCGCAGCCGAGCATATTGACTGCCAAACGCTCTTAGGAACGGACTGTTACTGTTCTGCGGAAGCAGAGGAACTCCTACAGCAGCAAATACAATCTTTTTCCCCCTCTGGCATCCACTTTTTGGATTCCGGGAACTATCACTATGTTAGTAAGTTTTGGCTCTGCAAAATACAAGAACCCTTTTCCTTGGTTCTCTTTGACAATCACACCGACATGCAAGCTCCCGGTCTCTTCGACCTACTAAGCTGCGGTTCTTGGATCCGCTATGCCATCCAGCAGCAGCCTCTTCTGCGGGAGGTGCTGCTCGTCGGACCTCCAAAAGCCATGTTTTTGCAGGATTTGCAGGCTCTGAAGACTCAATGGCAGGGAAGGCTCCCCAAAATACACTGTCTCAGCAAAGAGGACTTAAAAAGCGGTCAGACAGAAAGCTTCTTTGAGTGGATGCAAGCATCCAAGCTTCCTGTTTATGTATCCATAGACAAAGATATTCTGGCAGAGTCAGCCGCTCTCACCAACTGGGACCAAGGCAACCTCTCTTTGGAAGAGCTGCTCTCTTGGCTGTGCCTGCTGCTTTCTGCCAGAACCTGCATCGGAGCAGACATCTGCGGCGAATTCGGAAGAGAGACGGATGTCCTAGCTCTGCCGCAGGCAGCCGCCCTCAACTCTCACGCCAACCAGACCCTGTACGAGCTGCTCTGCTCCCACTGCAATCCCGCTTCCACCTAGTTTGCAGCCGCCTGCTTAAGGCACTCTTCCACGCCATCTACAAAACCACTCACACCAATGCTGACAGAGGCAATGGCATCGGTCTTACCTTCCGCATTCTCCAAACCGTCTGCGGTCTGGTTTGCCACCACATACTCGCCAAGAGCCTCTGCCTGCTCTGCCCAGATGGGGCCGTTTTCGGTCATGATATACTGTCCCTGCTCGGATAGGTCTTTCTTTCCTACTCCATCGGCATTCACGCAGTCCCAGCTCACAGACTCAATTCTTCCATCTGCCACTGTCACACTCACAACATTTTTGAAGCCGGAATCGTCAAACTCTGCATCCTCATACTGGTAGGTTCCATCTTTCAGAGCTGTCTGCGGCTGTGCTTTCGGGGTCAGACCATCAATTGCCTGATACAAAGGGTCAGACCCCCAAATACATCCAATTCCCAGCACTACCATCGCTGCCAAACCAATCCATCCGTTTTTCTTATTCGCCTTCATTGTTTTTGTCCTTTCTACTGTTTTTCTTGTGTGTTACCCGCCAAACATTTTAACATAAGCCCGAACAGGAATCAATCCCTTAGCGACACAAACGCCTCTCTCTTTGTTCTTGAAGCAAAGCTGCTTTTATGTTATGATAGCATCAGTGGACAGGGGAACATACGCCTCAAAGCGGGATAATATGGCCATT
>JAUNGR010000045.1 GCA_030524485.1 bacterium
CGCAAGATTTTTCGCGATATGACATAATTCTTTTAGGGTTTTATAGTCTTCCTTTATTATGATGTTGGAGATAAAAAGCAACGAAGGAGAACTTGAAATGAGTACAGTACAAAAAAATCGTGTTTTGGACATGACCAAGGGAAATCCCCTCCGCCTTCTACTGGTCTTTTCCCTGCCTGTTTTCTTGGGAAATTTACTTCAGCAGTGTTACAATTTGGCGGATATCTCGATTGCTGGACATATGCTGGGAGATGCTGCACTTGCCCAAATAGGGGCGACCAGTGCCTTTTACAGCATGATTACTTATTTTGCTTTTGGTTTAAACAGCGGATTTGCCCTGATTTTAAGCCGAAGCTTTGGGGAAAAGAACAGCCAAAAGATGAAAGAGACGGTCTGCTGGATGACCATTTTGGCAGGAGTTTTGGCGGTGATTATGCTGCTGGTCTTTGTGGGCTTTTTCCAGTCCCTGCTGCGGTTGATGCAGACCCCAGAGGATGTCTTGGAGGGAGCTTCCGCTTACATTGGCATTATTTTGTTAGGCATTCCTTTGACCATGGCCTACAATCTGGAATCCAGTCTCCTAAGAGCAGTGGGAAACAGTGTCACTCCTCTGTATTTTTTGATTTTTAGTTGTCTCGTCAATGTGGGGTTGGATGTGCTTTTCATAGGTCCCTTGGGATGGGGGATTCGAGGAGCGGCGGCAGCAACTGTGCTTGCACAGGGTGGCAGTGCTATCTTGGGATTTTGGTACATTGCAAAGAACTATCCGGAATTGCGTTTTGGAAAAAAAGAATTGCAGGTTAAGGCGAAATTTATTGGAGAGATGCTTGCAACAGGCTTTAGTATGGCTCTGATGAGTACTATTTTTAGCATTGGAATTTTGCCTCAAAAATTGTGCCGGTTCACGGCTATGCAGCAGCCTGCATCTGCGAACCGGTCACATGGGTGATTTGCTTTGTGTTTATTTTTGCCGCAGCTATTTTGTGGCGCAAGGATTTTAAGGATTTGCGAGCTGCATAGCCTGACGAATGCCAGCCATCAGCTCGTCAAAAGTCTCATAGGCGGGAAGGTCTGGATTGTCCATCTTGATTTTGTCGGTGCTGCGGAACAAAAATCCCGCTTTTCCAGCACGAATCATGCCGAGGTCGTTGTAGCTATCTCCGGCGGCAATGGTCTCGAATCCGACGGATTGCAGAGCCTTTACCGTACTTAACTTGGAATGTTCAATACGCATCTTGTAGCCAGTGATGCTGCCGTCTTCCGCAATCTCTAAGGAGTTGCAGAACAAAGTGGGATAGCCCAGCTTTTTCATAAGAGGAGCGGCAAATTCCGTGAAGGTATCGCTGATGATAATGACCTGAGAAAAAGAGCGAAGTTCGTCCAAAAATGCTTTTGCACCTTCTAAGGGTTCGATTTGCGCAATGGTGTCTTGAATTTCCTTGATGCCCAGATGGTGTTCTTTGAGAATCCCGAGTCTCCAACGCATGAGCTTATCGTAATCCGGCTCATCGCGGGTGGTGCGTTTCAGCTCCGGAATGCCGCTGGCCTGTGCAAATGCAATCCAGATTTCTGGAACCAGAACACCTTCAAGGTCTAAACATGTGATATACATAACGATATCCTCCTTTTTAACAATGGACTTACATTCCACTTACGAATGTTGTTTGCCGATTTTGTTTACTTTTCGGGGACGAGATCCACATCGAGTCCGCTGTGGTAGGAGAGATTGCCAAGCTCAGACAAAATCTCTGCAAAATCCGGAGTCTCAAACAGTGCACCACTCGCAAGCGAACGGTTTAGAAGAAGATAAACGTTGCTGCATTTTTGAAGCGTCCGGTGAAACAGCTCTGTGAAGGACTCAGAGGATGCATAGGAAGGATCCCAAGGATTGTGCCAAAGCTCATGATTTTGGTTTAGGCTGTTTTGGATGTCCTTGATGTTGTCCGTCACCAGCTTTTGGGAAGCAACGGGATGGCGCAAAAGCAGACCTTCCACAAAGCCAATGCTGCTGCTCTTGATGCCGGAGGGGTCTGATAGAGTCCGGCAGCCGAAACGAAGAGCTAGGATGGAGCGGTGCACCATTCGAGCAGTGACCTGATAGCTGTTCGTCTCTGAGAGAGGGTAGTAGGCTTCGTTGATGCACTTGCACAGAAAACGAGAAATAAATTGTGTTTCCTGCCCATTGAGGCAGATGGTAGCCGCCTGATTAAATTCGGATGGCTTTTTCTTTTTGTATTTATAAAGAAGAATGGCATCCAAATCGTTTTCCAGAGAGGCATGAAGTCCATGGCAGCGGTGGTCGGGCTTCTCGGGATTATAATGAATGCGGGCATAAATAAAGGGATGACAGATGGAATCCCCCACATAATGACAGATAAATCCACAAAAATAAG
This sequence comes from bacterium, assembly GCA_030524485.1. GTDB lineage: Bacteria > Bacillota > Clostridia > Lachnospirales > Lachnospiraceae > CAJMNU01. The sequence continues at coordinate 2,394 of JAUNGR010000045.1, forward strand.
CCAGCCCTTCCTCTCGTTGCTGTTTGGAAGTGACTTGAGACAACTCGGTGAGGTAACAGCGAAAGAAATCGTTCACATGTGCCTCATGCATATAAGAACCCACATTGCGGTAGTCACGGTGGCGCAGAACCGGAATGTTATAGAAAAACATATCAGGTCCCTGAAGACCAAGTTGGTAGAGCCAACGGTACTTTGCAATAATGTGTTTGAGATAACTCGGAGGAAGGTCATTAAAGGCCTTCATTCCCATAATATAATGAGTGGTAAATCCTGGCATAGGCAATCCTTCTTCCCGATAAGCAATCCAATAAGGAATCTAATCTTTCATCATCCATTGTGTTTTTTATTTTCAATCCCATTGTACTCGAAATCAGGTTTAAATACAAGGGAAAGGGCATATTTTCTAAGAGAAAGAGAGAGAGAGGAATCCGTGTAGGATACAGGAAAAACAATGCCACAGAGCAGATTGGAGATGTTAAAAGAGTGGGTGTGGGGGCCTTGGCTCCTAGGGATGATGTTGGCCGTTGGACTCTATTATACGCTGCGATTTCGAGGATTTCAGATTTGCAGATGGAAGCTGTGGTGGGAGGGCAGTGTGGGAGGAGAGGCAAAAAAGACAGAAGAAGCGAGTATTTCTCCTTTTCAGGCAGCCTGTACGGCACTGGCGGCTACGGTGGGAACTGGAAACATCGCAGGGGTAGCGACGGCACTGGCAGCGGGAGGAGCGGGAGCCATTTTCTGGATGTGGGTGGCTTCCTTTGCCGGTATGATGACGGCCTATGCAGAGAATTATCTGGGAGTCTTGTATCGAGAGAGGGGGAAGGATGGACAGTATCACGGAGGTCCTATGTTTTACATAGAGAAGGGGATGAAAAGCAAGGCTTTGGCGTTGCTGTATGCAGGCTGCACGGTGCTTGCCTCCTTTGGCATGGGAAGTATGGTGCAGGCCAATTCCCTAGCGGATACCTTGCACTATACCTTTCATTTGCCCACATTTTGGTGTGCCATCCTTTTGACCGGAGCAGCGGGGGTTATTTTATGGGGTGGAAGCAGGCGGATTATGAGGGTGACGGAAAAACTGCTGCCCTTTTCAGCCGGCATTTATCTGGTCTTAGCGGTGGTAGTGGTGCTTGCGAATGTTCGGGAACTTCCAGCGGTTTTTGCTTTGATTGTTCGGGAGGCCTTTCGTTTTGATTCGATAGCGGGAGGGGCACTGGGATATGGAATTTCCAGAGGAGTCTTTTCCAATGAAGCCGGATTGGGAAGTCTCTCAATTTTGCACAGCCAGAGCGAGGGAAGCAGTGCACAGGAACAGGGAATGTGGGGAATTTTTGATGTGTTTTTTGACACCATTCTGATGTGCAGTTTGACCGCAGCTGTTATCTTGGTGAGACCAGAAATCCGTGCGGTGTTTGAAGTGCGAAGCAAAGTGGGGTGGGAGGGACTGCTGACAAAGGCTTTGGGACAGTCTTTGGATGGAGCCTCCCTTGCCTCCTATGCCATCTCCAAGACAGTGGGAAGCGGAGGGGGAATTTTTATTGCTCTTGCGATGGTATGTTTTGCCTTTGCAACCATAGTGGGATGGTACTGTTTGGGCTGTCAAGCGGCTGCTTACCTCACCGGAGGAAGGCTATTTTTGTATCGGCTCATCTATCTGGAAGCCATTTTTTTAGGCTGCCTCATGCAGCTGAAAACCGTTTGGAATCTGTCGGATATTTTTAATGGGATGATGGCTGTGCCAAATTTGCTTGCCTTGCTCTACTTGAGAAAGCAAGTAAAGGTTCCGTTAAAAAAAGCAAAGCAAAGAGAGTAAGCTCTTGACGGCGTAAGGAAAGTTTTCTATACTTAACAAGCGAAAGAGAACAGAAAAAGAGACAAAAACACTGTCTTGTGCGGGCAGTGTGGAGAAATGCGGGGATACCGTAACGAGGCAAAGGAGAAAATGACTATGATGTACGTATGGCTTTTGGTGGGCTTTGTCCTTTTGATTAAGGGGGCAGATTTTTTTGTGGAAGGAAGCTCTTCGGTGGCAAAACTGTTGAGAGTTCCCTCTGTGATTATCGGATTGACGATAGTGGCTTTTGGAACCAGTGCACCGGAGGCAGCTGTCAGCATTACGGCTGCGATTGCACAAAAAAATGAGATTGCCGTTGGCAATGTGATTGGTTCCAATATTTTTAACCTATTGGTGGTGGTCGGGGCCTGTGCCTTGATTATGCCCATGCCGATTGATAAGAAAATTCTGTGGAAGGATTATCCATTTTCCTTGGTTATCACAGCGGTTTTGATGGGAATGATGCTGCTGGATTTGAAGGTAGGACGTTTGGATGGCATCGTTTTGTTGCTCTTCTTTGCTTACTTTCTGTTCCGCACCGTACAACATGCCTTGCAAAATCGCACGGAGGAGGCAGGAGAGGAAGTCAAGGTTTTGACTCCCACAAGAAGTGTGCTGTACATCGCAGTAGGAATTGTGGCGATTGTGTTAGGCGGCGATTTGGTGGTGGACAGTGCCTCAGAGATTGCAGCAGCATTTGGATTGAGCCAGACTTTGATTGGTCTTACCATTGTAGCGATGGGAACCTCTCTGCCGGAGCTTGTTACCTCGCTTGTAGCTGCCGGAAAAGGAGAGAATGAGCTGGCACTGGGAAATGTTGTGGGTTCCAATATTTTTAACATTCTGTTTGTGCTTTCTATGTCCTCTGTCATCAGTGAGATTCCGGTGCAGATGGAATCGGTGTTTGATGTAGCGATTCTTCTGGTCTTCAGCGTGATTACTTGGGTATTTTGCAAGACTTCTTACCAAGTAAAGAGGTTGGAGGGAGCTTGTATGCTTCTTTTATATGCAGGTTACATGGTTTATATTATCCTGCGTTGACAAAAAAAGCCTTTTTTCAAACAGGGGTGTTTGAAAAAGGGCTTTTCTGAAAAAGGGAGGAGACCTGATAATATAACTTCTGCCACATTATCAGGTCGAGTATTATGAAAAAAATCTTGTAAGCATCTCGTAAACAGTTCTCACTGTCTATGGTTACAGTATAGAGAGGAAACATGAAGAAATCGTGTTCAATGTGTAAAAGGTTTTTGAATGTTATATGAACAGATTGTGAACCAAGGTTTTTCACCATGCCCTTTCGATTTCTGCCAATAAGGCAAGGGTGATGTCCTTTGCAATGCTTGAGGCTTTCGCACAATTTTCATCAAAGTTGTCAATTCCACTATGGTTTGCGGTGTCGGTGATACAGCGGATGGAAAGAAAGGGGATGTTGTTCACATAACATACATGAGCAACGCTTGCACTTTCCATATCAACCGTCAGGGGAGCAAATTTCTCGCAAATTTCTTGTCGCCCTTCTTCGCTGATAAAGGACTCTCCTGTCACCATTCGCCCCCAAACCACTTTTCCAATGGGGGAAATTTTCGCAACAGCGGATTTGGACAGCTGTACGAGCTTAGAATCTGCCGCAAAAAATACAGAATTCATCCACGGATGAAATTCGGTCAAAATATCTTCTGCGACATCGTGGTAGCAAAGTTCTGTGGAGATGACAGTGTCAAAGATTTCAAGTTCTTCTGCCATTCCTCCTGCTGTTCCTGCATTGAGGATGATATCTACGCCAAATTCATCGATTAGAAGTTGGGTGGCTATGGCAGCATTTACCTTGCACACGCCAGAAAATAAGGTGACCACTTCTATGCCATCCATATCACCCATATGGCCAGTATAAAAGTGCAATTTCGCTTTTTCTGTGGTCTTACCATCTTTTATCAGAGGCAAAAAAGGAGCCAGTTCCTCATCCCCTGCACATAGAATACCAATTTTCATGATTTTTATCTTAGAACCTCCTGTGGTGTTCGTAATTTTCTTTATTATATCACAGATATTGGGAAAAGAGTAGTTCGCCCTTGTGTACTGTCCAAAAATCTGCTATATTGATGGTGGCAGGGACAAGTATGATAAATCAAAGAAAGAAGAGGAACAGAGCGATGCGTTATCCAAAATCACTGAGCAAAGAGGGTTGTATTGGCTTTGTGGCACCGTCTTTTGGCTGTGCGACAGAACCCTACAAGAGTGCCTTTGAACAGGCACAGAAGAATTTTTCAGCGATGGGACATAGCCTGTGGCTGGGACCAAATTGCTATGCGGCAGAGGGAATCGGCATCAGCAATACCCCACAAAAATGCGGGGAGGAACTGACGGCTGCTTACTGCGGCGAGGAGAGCGATGTGTTGATTTCCTGTGGTGGAGGGGAGTTGATGTGTGAGACTCTGGATTTTGTGGATTTTGAGGCCATCAAAAAGGCAAAGCCGAAGTGGTATCTGGGCTATTCAGACAATACGCATTTTACGTATTTGTTGCCGACGCTGTGTGACATTGCAGCGATTTATGGTCCCTGTGCCGCTGCCTTTGGTATGAAACCATGGCATCCCTCCCTGACAGATGCCTATGAACTTTTGCGGGGGGAGAAAAGTAGCTTTGCTGCGTATCCGCTCTGGGAAAAGGAATCTCTAAAAAGTGAGGAGAATCCCTTGGCTCCCTATCATGTGACAGAACCAAGAATACTTCATACCTTCTGTGCCGGAAAAGAAATTCCACAGGAAGAGGTGGAGTGGAGTGCATCCGGAAGACTTTTGGGAGGATGTCTGGATTGTTTGGTCAATCTCTTGGGAACCACCTACGATAAGACAACGGAGTTTGTTGAGCGATACAAGGAGGACGGAATTCTGTGGTTTTGGGAGTCCTGTGACTTGAATGTGATGGCAATTCGGCGGGCGGTCTGGCAGATGAAACGGGCGGGATGGTTTCGCTATGTAAAGGGCTTTTTGATTGGAAGACCCTACTGTTTTGGGCAGGAAATCATGGGCTTGGACCAGTACCATGCGGTGGTGGATTTGTTAGCGGAGTATTCGGTTCCGGTGGTGATGGATTTGGATTTCGGTCACCTGCCCCCTATGATGCCTTTGGTATGTGGGGCAGATGCACAGGTAGAGGTGAAGAAAAATGAAATGCAGATTCGCTATGCGATGACAGATACCATAACAAATAAGGAATAGACAAGAATAGAAGAAAGAGAAAAGAAAGAGAAAAGAAAAAGAATAGGAGAACAAAATGATGAAGAACCCAGTTGTTACATTTGAGATGGAAAACGGAGATACGTTTCAGGTAGAACTGTATCCAGAGATTGCACCAAACACAGTCAATAACTTTATCAGTCTGGTAAAGAAAGGCTTTTACAATGGGCTGATTTTCCACAGAGTGATTGAAAATTTTATGATTCAGGGAGGTTGTCCAGACGGAACCGGTATGAGTGGTCCGGGATACCATATTAGAGGGGAGTTTGCTCAGAATGGTTTCAAGAATGACCTGAAACATACAGAGGGCGTGATCTCTATGGCAAGAGCGATGCACCCAGATTCTGCAGGCTCTCAGTTCTTTATCATGCACAAAAATAGCCCTCATCTGGATGGAGCTTATGCAGCGTTTGGTAAGGTGATTTCGGGGATGGATGTGGTGAATAAAATCGCTGAGGTTCGCACCGATTATGAAGACCGTCCTATGAAAGCACAGGTCATGAAGAAGGTAACCGTAGATACCTTCGGCGAGGAATATCCAGAGCCAGAAACAAAATAAAGAGCTAATACGACAGAATCAATCAATAGATAGGTAAAAAACAGGATGGAAGAGCTTCGTTATTATGAGATAAATGGTGAGACCTTTCCTCTTGTGATAACAGACAGCGAGGCAGTTCTTCTCCGAGCGAAAGCAGAGGGAAGAGCTGCCATTGGCATTCTAAGGGACGCTTCCTTTTTGCCGGTTGCCTATGCAGCAGAGAGTTTGGAAGCGGTGGACGATGCCTTTGCCAAGGAAGTGCTGCACAGGCATCTGGGCTTGCCTTGTTTGATCACAGAGAGTGAGAGATTGCAAATTCGGGAATTTTGGGCAAAAGATTGGGAAGAAATGGAATTTTTGGAACAGGACGTTTTTGCAGAGAGGGAGTTGTTTGAAAGCTATATCAAGACGCAATATCCTTTTTGGGGATATGGGCTTTGGGCAGTCCTTCACAAAGAAAGCCAAAAACTGATAGGAAGAGTTGGGATTTGGGATGGTGTCGATGGTGTAGATAGCACTTCTTTAGAGTTGGGCTATCATATCTTTACGCCCTATCGAAGATGCGGATATGGAGAGGAAGCTTGTAGGGCGGTGCTGGACTGGTGCAGCAAACAGGAAAGCACAAAGGGAAGAGCATTCTATGTGCGGGTGAAGCAATCCAATCTTGCCTCGCTGGCATTGGCAAAAAAAGTGAATATAAAAATAGTGACCGCTTAGGCCAAGAGGCAGCGGTCACTGAGTTTTTACTAGAAAAGTCCCGGACGGCAACGCAATCGACTTTCATTCATAGTGGTGATTCGCCGCAGGCGAATCATGTCAGTTTAGAAAGCTTATTGGGATACGTCTGTCGGATTGGGATTGGGTTCTCCCAAAAGGTAACGCAGAAACAAGACAGCATTATCCGGATTTTGGGTGTTGGCAACGATGGAAAAGACAGGGTCCTCGATGTGAAGGTTGCCTATGGTCACAGCGTTGGTTCCCTCCATGCGAATGCCGCAGGGGTATTCGCTGCCATCCTCCAAGCTTCCGTAGACGATGCGGTCGGAAAGAGAGTCCAATAAGTCCTCTGGAAGTACAGTTTGGAGATTGGCACTCATCCCCTGAGAGGCGAAGGTTTGCATATTCACGGCATCCATAATCACAACATCCAAGGCCTTTGCCGTTATCATGGCGCTGAGTTTCATCATGGAGGCATATTCGGTCTCGCTGCTCATGCTGTTCCTATAGGAAGAGGTGCTGCTCTCTGCAAGTTCTGTGCCTTCGTCCGAGCTTGTCTCGCTCTCGCTGCCGCTTTCCGAGAGGGCAGCCTCTAATTCTGCACTTAGGTCTCTGGTCTGATACTGGATGGTCATGCTGCTGTCAATGGTCACGAGGTCCTTCTCGCCAAAACCGCCATATTCATGAAAGCCATCCTCAAAATACTCGCTGTTCATATCTGCGTATCCGTAGTTGTTGACCATCGCACAATAGAGAACATCGGTGAAGGTCTGACGGTAAATGCTGGAAGCCACAAGGTAGACGAAGCAGCCTAACATGATAAGAATCAACATATGGTACTTGTAATATTCGACAATGTACCATATTTTATCTTTCCAACTCATTTGTTTTAGTTTCTGAAATTCAAGCTTTGTTTTCTCTTTTAAAGATGTCTGAAAATCCATAATCCCCTCCAAACAGGCAGCTCTTTGTTGGCTGCAAAATCATAAACACATTATAACACACAAATTGTGAAAAGAGTATGAAAAGATATAAATGTTTTATAGAGCGTTTGCATTTTGCACAAATATTCGCTATAATAAAAAAAGCATGTTTGGTGTAGGCATAAAATACCAAAACAAGGCAAAAAATTGGATTTAGGTGAAAGTTGAGGAGAGAAAAAGATGGGTGGATTATTTAACTTGGATAACCCCTTGTGGAGATTTATGGGGAAACTCGCAGACTTGATGTTGTTGAATTTGCTGTGGATTCTATGCAGCATTCCGATTGTCACAATGGGAGCTTCCACGACGGCTGTATATTATGTCACCTTAAAGTTGGTGAAGGACGAGGAAGGCTACACAGCAAGAAGCTTTTTTAAATCCTTTAAGGAGAATTTCAAGCAGTCCACGATTATGTGGCTTATTATCTTGGTAGTCTGTGTGATTTTGGGCGTGGATTTGCGGCTGTATATCAGTGCGATGGGAAGCGGAGGCAATGTACAAAGAGCAATGGCGATTTTGTTTTTCAGCCTTGCGGTGATTTTTGGCTTGACTGTGATGTATGTATTTCCGCTGCAGGCAAAATTCATCAATCCCATTAAAAGAACCTTTATCAATGCCTTTTTTATGTCCATCCGTCATCTGCCTTATACGTTGCTGATGATCGTGATTACGGTATTTTATTTTGGTTGTGTGCTCTTTATTCCGCAGATGTCTCTGTTTGTGATTGTGTTTGGAATTACACTGCCGGCCTTCTTAAATTCCTATTTCTATGAGAAGATTTTTGAGCGTTACATCCCGAAGGATGAGAAAGCTTCCAAGACAGAGGAATTGTCCATGCTGTTTGCAGATGAGGAAGTACCGCCGCAGCCAGAAGCACCGCTGCAGTCTCAGGTGATAACGGAGGAAGACGTAGCGAGACAGAAAGCCGATATGGCATGGCGCAACCGAGAGGATGGCAAGGATGCCACGGCAGAAGAGGAGACTTCGGCAGAGACCACAGAATCGACAGAAGGCGACGAAAAGAAAGAAGATTAGGTGGAAGGGGTTTGAGGAGGATTCATCAGAGTCCCATAAGAGTGTTAGGAAGGCGGACGTGTTTGCGAGGGTAGACAGGTCCGTTTTTCATTTACAACGAAATCCTTCCCGATAAGAAGAAAAAATTGTTCGCTTTATAGATTGATTTATTTGAGGAGTTCGTTATAATGTATTGTATACAATAAACAAAATGCTGTCAGAGAGAACAGGAGAGGGAGAATGGCAATTTCAAATTTGAGGCTGAAGGCCTATGGAAAGATAAATTTGGGCTTGGATGTGGTACGCAGGCGGGAGGATGGTTATCATGAGGTGAGAATGATTATGCAGACCGTGGGTATCTACGATATGATTGATTTGTTTCGCACGGCACAGGCAGGCATTCGGGTGGAGACCAATCTGTATTATCTGCCCAACGATGACAACAATCTTGTTTATAAGGCAGCCAAGCTTTTGATGGATGAATTTCACATTCAGGAGGGAGTTTTTATCAAGCTGCAGAAATTTATTCCAGTGGCAGCAGGTATGGCGGGAGGAAGCAGCGATGCGGCCGCTGTTTTATTTGGGGTAAATAAAATGTTCCGTTTGGGGCTGAGCTTGGAGGAGTTGATGGAAAGAGGCGTGAAAATTGGTGCCGATGTACCGTATTGCCTGCTGAGGGGAACGGTATTGGCAGAAGGCATAGGGGAGAAGCTCACAAAACTGCCTCCCGTTCCGCAGTGCCAGATTTTGATTGCAAAGCCACCCATCGGCGTTTCAACAAAATATGTGTATGAAAATCTCCATGCCAACGAGCTAAAACCGGAGGAACATCCAGATATTGATGGACTCATTGAGGGCATACAGCAGAAAAATCTGCATACAATTTCAGGAAAACTTGGAAATGTTCTGGAAAAGGTGACCATTCGGGAGTATCCGGTGATTCAGAGCATCAAGGAGTGTATGAGGGAGCTGGGAGCCGTGGGAAGTTTGATGAGTGGAAGCGGTCCTACGGTGTTCGGACTCTTTGAAAATCCCAATTTAGCCGCAAGGGCTTATGAGGAGCTGCGTTACGGAAAGGCCTCTCATTTGGCCAAGCAGGTCTACCTGACCAGCTTTTTCCAGAGAAAAGATGAAAAAAATACGCTATGATAAAGCATAAGGATGAGGAGGAAACGTTCATGGAATACGATTTAAAAGTAAATATGAATGAGTATTTGCCATTGAGAGATGTGGTGTTTAATACCTTACGGCAGGCTATTTTGAGGGGGGAATTAAAGCCGGGGGAGAGATTGATGGAGATTCAGCTTGCAGAACGTTTGGGAGTGAGCCGTACACCGATTCGTGAGGCCATTCGCAAGTTGGAATTGGAGGGCTTGGTGTTGATGATTCCCAGAAAGGGAGCGGAGGTAGCACAGATTTCCGAAAAGCATCTGCGGGATGTGCTGGAGGTGCGCCGTTCTTTGGAAGAATTAGCGGTGGAGCTGGCGTGCCAGCGCATTCGTCCGGAACAGATTCATGCTCTGGAGGAGGCACATTTGAAATTTATTGAGGCGGTCAAGGGCAAGGATATGATGAAGATGGCGGAGGCAGACGAGGGATTTCACGATGTCATTTATGAGGGAACCGAAAATCAGCGTCTGATGCAGTTATTAAATAACATTCGGGAGCAGATGTACCGCTATCGTTTAGAATATATTAAGGATGAGAGAATGCGTCAAATTGTGATTCATGAGCATGAACAGATTTTGGCGGCTTTGAGAGTGCATCATGTGAAGGAAGCGAGAGATGCCATTCGGGAACATATTGAAAATCAGGAAATCACAGTTTCTAAAAAGATCAAGGATCTTTGAGAGAGGGGAAAGTCTATGGCAAACCAGACAACAAAGCGTTTGGGCGATGTTTCGCAGACAGGAGCTAAGAAAAATGCACTGCAGGAAGCATTTGCAGCAAAGGAGAAGGGGAAGGAAGTGGCAGCCGGAATTTTTGCGATTTTGGTTCTGTGCCTATTTCCTATTATTTATCATGATTATTATTTTGATATGATTGAGACCAAGTACATTACCTATGGCATTTGTGTCGGAATTTTGGCAGTTTCTGTGCTGTTGGTGGCACTGCTTTGGTATCAGTGGTTCCGACTGCTGTATGGAGAGCAGAGAAAGGCGGCCTTAGCGAAATGGAAGCCAAGGGCAATCTGGAGGACGTTGCGTGTTCCGGATAAGGCCATTCTGGTATTTTGGCTCATTGAAGTATTGTCCACTGTCACCAGCCAGTATCCGTTTGAAGCATTCTGGGGCAATGAGGGTCGTTACAGTGGCTTGTTCCTGATGACTTTGTATATTTTTGCTTATTTTGCGGTGAGCCGCATGATGAAGTTCAAACGCTGGTATCTGGATGCCTTTCTTGCAACTGCTATGTTTGTCTGCTTATTTGGAATCAGCGATTATTTTGGGATGGATTTGCTGCATTTCCGTGAGAGAATGCGGGAGGAACAGCTGCAGATGTTTGTCTCCACACTGGGAAATATCAATACATACACAGCCTTTGTGGCTATGGTGAGTGCGATTGCAGCGGTGCTTTTCTCACAGGCCGATACATGGAAGAGAGGCCTTTGGTATTTTATATGCATGACCATTTCCTTCTTTGCCATTATCATGGGCTTGAGTGACAACGCCTATTTGGCTCTTGCCGCTTTGTTTGGTCTTTTGCCCTTTTATTTGTTCCGGAATCAGAGAGGTATGAAGTCGTATCTCATCATTCTTGCCACTTTTTTGACGGTGGTAAAATGCATTGGATGGATCAATGCGGCATACGCAGACAGTGTATTTACGATTGATGGAGCTTTTTTGATTTTAATTCGCTTTCGGGGACTGCTTCCCATTGTTTTGTTGCTTTGGGGCTTGCTGGCCGTATGGCAGTTTGTGATAAGCTCCAGAAAGATAGAAGAACAAAAGGAACTGGGAAAAGGTCCTAGGATGGCTTGGGGTGTGTTGGTGGCTGTGGCTGTGCTTGCCGTGTTGTGGGTGCTGTACGATTGCAATGTGGCAGGAAATCTGGAACGTTATGGCGGACTGTCCAATTATCTCCTCTGGAATGACGATTGGGGAACCCATAGAGGCTATATTTGGAGAATCTCGATGGAGAATTTCTCAGATTTCTCATTTTGGAGAAAATTGGTCGGGTTCGGACCAGATACCTTCCGTATTGTTACATTCTTGAACAACGAGCAGGAGATGTATGCCCTGTACGGGGAGATTTTTGATAATGCCCACAATGAATATTTAAATTATCTGATTACAACTGGAATTTTGGGAGTGACGGCTTATGTGACCTTCCTTGTCTCACTTTTGGTCCGGGGATTCAAAAATGTGGGGAAAAATCCACAGGCAGCTGCTATGCTGTTTGCCATTCTGTGCTACAGTGCACAGGCATTTGTCAATCTAAATCTTCCGATTGCCACTCCGGTGATGTGGATGTTTATGATGATGTCTATGGCCGTGGTAAATACCAAAGTGAGAGCTGAGGGAGAAGAAAAGAAGGCACAGCAAGAAGAGCAGCAGCAAAGAGGAAAACAGCAAAAAGGGCAGCAGCAAGAAGAGCAGTGGAAAGATGCGCAGAAAGTGTGAGAAAAGGGAGAAAGGTATGGATTCTATGAATAATTATTATGAACAATATAAAAGAATCATAAAATTTATATCGTCTTCTGTGATTGTTTCTCTGGAAGTCGGGATTTATTGGATTGTATGGAATTATTACTACAATATGATTATTGAGTTTCCCTTTTTTAGACGAGGAAACTGGTTGATGGTATGTCTTTATGCTATCTTGCTTTTGTTTTTTTTAAAAATGTATGGAGGATTCAAAATAGGTTTATTAAAGAAGGGAAATGTGATTTACTCCCAGATTCTTTCCTGCATAGTGGTAAATGGGATTACATATTTACAGATTTCCTTGCTGGATAAAAAATTTCAGGATTTTATCGCCATTATTGCGATGACAGCGGTGGATAGCCTTTGCATTGTGGTTTGGGCATGGGGCTTTAATTGGATTTATGGGCGTTTGTTCCCACAGAGAAAATTGCTGTTGGTTTATGGAAAGCGTCCGGCTTTTAATCTGATGGAAAAGATTAATTCCCGTGAGGACAAGTATTTAATCAGCGGTGCCTTGGATATCAGCATCGGTTTGGAGGCCGTGATGGCAGCTGCAAAAAATTATGCGGGTGTGATTATTGGGGATTTGCCGGCACATGAGAGAAATGCCTTGATGAAGCAATGTTTCTCCTGTGGTCTTCGGACCTATACCGTTCCCAAAATATCGGATATTTTGCTGAGAACCTCAGATGAGTTGAATATTTTTGATTCTCCTTTGCTGCTTTCCAGAAATGAGGGAATGCATTTTGAGCAGCGCATCGTGAAGAGAAGCATGGATATTCTCTGTGCCGGAATCGGCTTGCTGATTTCCGCTCCTTTTTTTGTTTTGATTGCAATCTCCATCAAGCTGACGGATAGAGGACCTGTTTTTTATAAGCAGACAAGGCTTACAAAGTGGGGAAAAACCTTTGAAATCTATAAATTCAGAACCATGATACAAAATGCGGAAACGATGGGAGCACAGTTGGCTTGCAAGCATGACCCCCGAATTTTGCCGGTGGGAAAACTGCTGAGGGCTACTCGTCTGGATGAGCTGCCACAGCTGATTAACGTTCTGAAGGGGGAGATGTCCATGGTGGGGCCGAGACCGGAAAGACCGGAATTGGCTGCGGAGATAGAGAAGGACATTCCGGAATTTAACTATCGGCTTATGGTGAAGGCAGGCCTGACGGGTTATGCACAAATCTACGGAAAATACAACACGACATCCTATGATAAGTTAAAATTAGATTTAACATATATTAGAAAGTACTCTGTTTGGATGGACTTAAAATTGATGATTTTAACACCTAAAATTATGTTTATGAAGGAGAGTACAGAAGGGGTGAATGGCAAAAACAGTCAAGAAGAGGGAATACGTCAGGCTGCAATGTCAGAGGAAAGGTGAAAATAGGCAGATAAGAAAGAGCAATAGAACGGACAGGATTCGCCACAGGCGAATCGCTCCTATGTGTGAAAGCTGGGTGCTTACAAAATGTGAGAGAAATGCTATATTATCAGAAAACTCTGATGATATAGCATTTTGTATTTATGAGGGGAAACGGACATGGTTAGCCTGCAGCGAATCACCACTATGCATGAAAGAAATCCAAAAGCTTTAAGAGTCTTCCAAAATCTTCATAAGTCTTATAGAATCTCCAAAAATGTAATAGGAACAAAACAAAATCGCATAGAGAAACTCTATCTTAAGATACTACAAATCATGTCGGAAATTGTCGGTTAATATCAGACATAAAAACGGAAGAAACATATCAAAAATCCGTTATCTAAGAAAAGGAGGAGTCAGGAAACATGACAAAAAATATGACAAAAGAGAAAGAAATTCAGAGAACACTTAGAACCTTGGGGGTAAACGGTTCTTATTTGGGCTTCTATCAGACAAGTTTTGCGGTGAAGCGAGTTATGGAGAATGAGTTAATGCTCATTTATATTTCCAAGGGATTGTATGTGGAAACGGCAGCAAGGTTTCAGACAAGTGTTGCCTGCGTGGAGAGAAACATCAGAACTGTGATTCAGATAATCTGGGAGTATGGGGATAGAGAACTCTTGGAGGAGATGGCTGAAAAGAAACTGGAGAGGAAACCAAGAAATGTAGAGTTCCTAGATATGCTAGCAAGGTACATGAGAGACCAGCAGCAGTAGGTAGTTCCTAGAGAAGACTTCTTGAGAAGTTCTTAAAGGGATTTCTTAAAACGGAAAAACTCTTCTAAAAGATTCTTCTGAAAGATTCTTACGAAAGACTTTTCATGCATAGGCTGTAAATAGGACTATTCTTTATAGGCATTGAATCGTTACAATAAGACACTTCAAGATAGCACACAAGATAGCACATAAAATGAAAATGAGATGCAGTGATAAGACATAAGACTGCGGATGGATGGGTGCAGAAGAATGAAAGTGTGGCTTTGGGGTTGGGATGAGAGGTCGGAAAAGGGACGAGAAAAGAGAAAAGAGAAGAGAAAAGATAAGGGAGACTCTATGCGATTTTATAATAGTGTCAGGAGTGTCATTTTGGTGACGTTCTGCTGCACAAAGAGAGGGTCGTGCCCCGTGAGGGGTGCGACCCTTGATTGGATGGAAGTTATTTTCCATCGCTTATCAACTTCTTGTTCTTCTGAAGAAAAGTTCAAAAGTTTCATTGATTCTTCTCTCGACTATCTTTCCCAAGGTCTGTATGTGGAGACAACAGTAAAGGTTCAGATAAATGTTGCCTGCTTCTGGTTTCATTGGTTTCGCGTAGAAGATACTTTGGTCTCTGTTTGGTTTCGAGATACGTTTTGGAAAGATATTTTCCTATTACACCCAAACAGAAGAGTTGAGTGCCACCTACAAATAAAATCATACATGCCAGTGAAGGCCAGCCTCCAACGGGATCGCCAAATAGCATTGTTTTTCCAAATATGACCAATACCATCAAAAAAGCAATTCCACAGAAGACCAATCCTATAATAGTCGCTATGGATAAAGGAAGCGTACTGAAAGCTACAATTCCCTCAATGGAATATGCAAATAATTTCCAGAACGACCACTTGGTTTCCCCTGCAGCTCGTTCTATATTTTCATAGGGCAACCATTTTGTAGAGTATCCAACCCAACCAAAGATTCCTTTGGAAAAACGATTATATTCTCCCATAGAAAGGATTCCATCTACCATGTTGCGTGTCATCATTCTATAATCTCTTGCACCATCCATAATTTCCACATCGGACATTTTATTCATGATTTTATAAAACATTCGTGCGAAAAAGGACCGTATTGGTGGCTCGCCCTTTCTTGTTACCCGTCTAGTGGCAACACTATCGTATCCTTCTTTTTCTATGGCATGAAGCATTTGAGGCAGTAGTGACGGTGGATCCTGCAGGTCTGCATCCATAATAACAACATAATCTCCTTTTGCATGTTCCAATCCGGCATACATTGCAGCCTCTTTTCCAAAGTTACGTGAAAAAGATAAGTATCTTACGATAGAGCTTTCGGATGCAAGTCTTTGTAATACGTTTAAAGTATGGTCTTTCGAGCCATCATCCACAAAAACGATTTCTGCTTGATACTGTGTTTTGATATCGGCTAACACACGAGATACTTCTTTGAAAAACAGTGGAAGTACCTCTTCTTCATTAAAACAAGGCACAACAATTGATAACAATTTCATATGCAATTTTTCCCTCCCCCAATAGGTCTTAGTCTAATGTGTACAATCACTTCAGTTGTACAATAAAGCGATTGGCTTGTTGGTAGATTGTATGATACATACTTTCCTGAAGAGCGTTCCAATCGCTTGTCAATTCCATTGTCTCATCTGGATTCCAAACAATATGTTTCATATTATAATAATGATAAAATTTATATCCAGCCCAATGCCAATTTTCTCCAAAGGTGACAGGAACCAATCTCCTTAATATGTTATAATCTTTGGGCATATTCTCTATTACTGGTGCATAACCGACATTCCCTGATAGTTGTACAATTTTTTCTTCTTTTGTGCTAAAGTCAGGGATATCTGTCAAGTCATCTATCACTTCCATCATTCTAAAATCAACGTATTCGTCTTGGACTCTTAAGGCATTTCCATAGGTAAGAGCAAAGGTGATAAAAAACCAAGATAACATACATATCAATATCCGAGGAATCCAACACTCGTTTGTATCTGATGGAATGCAAATGCCAAGCCCAAGACAGACAATACAGGCTCCCACTCCATACATCGTTCTTGGAGCATCCAAGGGAGTTTGAAGGAAAGGATACAGCCCAAAAGACAGCAAAAGCATACAGATAGCGGTACTAAAAGCGAGTAGCAATGTTAATAATTTTCTTTGCTTACTTCTCCATACAGAAAATGATAAAAAACATATAAATAATAATAATATGAGTATGAGCCATTTCAGCTTAAAATCGGAACATAGTAGTTTTATATAAGCTTTATAATGAAGCAAAACCGTAGAAAAAGCTGCTATTTTATTAGAAACATAGTTGGTTACTGGATTCATTAAAACCAACATAAAAAATAAAATACTACTGCAATAGGAAACTGCCGATAAAAGGATAAAGGACACAATTTCTTTTGTTTTTTCTTTGTTACACCAACTCAAAAAAGCAATCAATACCACTAACATGGGAAATATCCCTGAGCTAGCCTGATAAGTCATACACATTACCAATACACATAAAAAATTGATAATGAAATAAACAACTTTATTCTTTTTTTGAAAGAGTAGGGGAAAGACAGCCGCCAAAATGCTCAAAGACATATAGATGGAGTCATATTTGTAGGATAAGCACTCAAGGAAATAGGGGGAAAGCCCTAGGGGAAGTACGGCAATGAGTTCCCACAAGGAAATTGTACTACTTCCCTTTACGGCTTTAATTACAATTAGGCTAGCAATTACCAAAACAAAAATAGATAATAACTGTGGTAACGGAGAAATATCAGATAGATATTTATCACCATGAAGTATATGAGATAAAAAATTACTGATATAGCGACTGAAATATCCCCAATCATCGTATCCTTGGTAAACTCTTCCGATATCGTCTATATAACTATAATTTGAACGGATAATCGGATAAAT
>JAUNGR010000185.1 GCA_030524485.1 bacterium
AGGTACTACGCCGAGCAGGACAATTCCAGAATATTACGATGGAGATATTCCTTGGTTAAAGACAGGTGATTTGAACGACGGATATATAAACTATATTCCAGAAAAGATAAGCCGTCTTGCACTGGAAAAAACATCTGTTAGACTGAATCCAAGAGGGTCTGTTCTAATTGCAATGTATGGTGCAACAATTGGTAAAGTAGGAATACTCACATTTCCAGCTACTACGAATCAAGCTTGTTGTGCGTGTTTACCTATTGAAATTTTTAACGAATATTTATTTTATTTCTTGATGTCACAAAAAGTTGCTTTTATAAAACAAGGAGAAGGAGGAGCACAGCCTAATATATCAAAAGAGAAAATTGTAGCAACGCTTATGCCACTTCCTCCGTTAGCAGAACAGCATCACATTGTCGCAAAAATCAAAGGATTGCTTCCATATATTGAACGATATGGAGAAGCTAATTCCGCAGTAGTCTTATTGAATGAGTCTTTCCCGGAATTACTCAAAAAATCCATTCTGCAAGAAGCTGTTCAAGGCAAACTTGTACCGCAAGACCCAACTGATGAACCTGCTTCTGTTCTGCTGGAGAGAATTCGGGCAGAAAAGGAGCATCTGATTAAGGCGGGTAAAATCAAGCGTGATAAGCACGAATCTGTCATATTCAGAAGGGATAATTCTCATTATGAGAAGTTGGACGGTATTGAACGTTGCATCGACGATGAGATACCGTTTGAAATACCTGAGCAATGGAAATGGATTCGTCTTGGCACGTTATTTCAGCATAATACAGGGAAAGCCTTAAATTCATCAAATCGCACAGGAAAATTACTTTCATATATCACAACATCAAATTTATATTGGGATAGATTTGAGCTTGATAAATTAAAAAAAATGCCATTTACTGAAGCAGAAATTCTAAAATGCACTGTAATTAAAGGTGATTTATTGGTGTGCGAGGGCGGAGATATTGGTAGAGCAGCGATATGGAATTATGATTATCCTATAAGAATTCAAAACCATATTCATAGATTGCGCTCATATGTTGCTGTAAACACAAAATTTTATTACTATGTTCTTTATCTTTACAAGTATATGGGTTTAATTGGTGGAAAAGGTATCGGGATACAAGGCTTGTCATCAAATGCCATACATCAGCTTATCTTCCCATTACCGTCACTATCAGAGCAACAAAGAATAGTTGACGAAATAGAGAAAGTCCTTCCGTATTGTTTAAAACTATAATTTTAGGCATACACTTTAAATTGGAGGTGTATGCCTTGCATTTTACCAATCTACGATTGTATCTACGATTTCTCGCTGCTCTGTAGCTGTTTTTCTAAGGTAAATACGAGTGGTTTCAATACTTTCATGCCCCATGAGATCAGCCAAGAACGCTATATCATTACAGCGCTCAAGAAAGCTCTTGGCAAATCGATGGCGAAATGAGTGTGGGTATACAACTGTCGGATTGATGCCGTACTTTACCGCCAATTTTTTTAGTTGTCCGGAAATACCACGGGTAGTAATGCGTTCCCCATATTTATTCAAAAAAATGAAGCCGCTCTCTTGTTGCTTTTTATCCAACCAGAAAATGGCTTCGTTTTGTAATTCTTTGGGGATATAAATTCTGCGTAATTTTCCTCCTTTGGAATATAAGTCAAGATGTCCAAACTTAACATGTTCGACTTTAATTTGAATCAATTCACTGACTCTGGCTCCTGTGGCAGCAAGGAAGCGGATTACAAAATACCAAAACATTTCATCATCATTTTTTAGGCAAGATTTAAAATATTTGTAGTCAGCTTCACTAATTACATTTTCCAGATAAGTCTTCTGCTGAACACGGACAAAGGGAAGTTTCCATTTCTCCTTGCCGATGCATTCCAAGTAACAGTTGATGGCTCGCAGTCTGAGATTAACAGTTTTTGGCTTGTAATTCTCAATCAGCCATATCTTATACTCACGCAGCTTTTTCTGAGCGATATCATCGTACTGCTCCCCATACTGTTTTATGGCAAACAAATACGATGCAACGGTGTTTTCTGAGAAGTTTGTACCTCTCAAATGTCTTTCAAATTTTTCCTTTTCTATCATAGTGAAAGACCTCCTTTCACTACGATTATAAAGCTCAGTTTTTATAACCCTTTAAGTAGTGGTAAGATCTCTTCGAGTTTTTCTATGATACGGTAC
>JAUNGR010000046.1:0-19178 GCA_030524485.1 bacterium
GCGTATGCAGCCTTCCCTAGCACATCGTGTGCAGCCTCGCGGAGCGTTTTTGTTTTATAGGAAAGCGAGAACTTTCCTATAAAACAAAAAACTCCGGAAATCGAAGAATTCCTTCCTCAATTTCCGGAGTTTTGTTACTGCAAGGAACGATACAAGTCAAAAATCTATCCCAGATATTTTACAAGAGTGGCACGCACAGCACCCTTTCCTGCCAACATATCCATAAACATGGACTCTACTTTCTCTCCCAAACCAACCTCGTACAGATTTACGGTGAACAGCACTGGATTGGATAAAATTGGCTTCAGAGCATCCTTGCCGCTCTCTGGCTCTCCCACCTTCACATCCTTCAGATATCCGGTCAGCTCGGCAAGCATCGGATCGCTGCTCACTTCCATGGTCTCGCCATTGTCATCCACGCCGAGAAGATAGCGGCACCAACCTGCGATGGCAAGCGGAATGTAGGTCAGTGTTGTGACATCCAAATCCTCTCTTGCGATGTAGGACTTGATGGTCTCACCGAAACGTACCGGCACTTTCTGGCTGGTATCGGTCGCAATTCTCTGTGGAGTATCCGGAATAAACGGATTTGGCAGTCTCATGTCAATGACCTCATGAATGAAATCCATCGGATCCAAAATGCCTGGATTTACTACCACCGGCATACCCTCGTCATAGCCAATCTTCTCAATCAACTTCACAAGCTCGGCATCCTTCATCTCGCTAGAGATGCTGGTGTATCCCAACAGGCAGCCATACACTGCCAGAGCGGTGTGCAGCGGATTTAAGCAGGTGGTTACTTTCATCTTCTCCGTCTTATTTACCGTGTCACGGTCTGTCATGTACACGCCTGCGTCCTCAAGCTTCGGTCTTCCGTTCGGGAAGCGGTCTTCCACAACCAGATACTGTGGAATCTCTGCGTTCACAAAAGGTGCAATAAAGGTATTTCTGCTGGTCACAATCGGAGCCATATCGGCGATGCCCGCCTCAGTCAGCTTGTCCTCCACCTCTTTGGCCGGTCTTGGGGTAATCTTATCAATCATACTCCAAGGGAAGGAAACCTTCTCCTCATCCTCTACATAAGCAAGGAAGCCTTCCTCCATGATGCCGCTCTCCACCCATGCCTTCGCAATGGTGAGCACGGAATTTCTGAGCTTCTCGCCATTGTGGCTGCAATTGTCCATGCTGACCATAGCGATCGGTGCAGCTCCATTCTGATAACGCTCATACAAAAGACCAGTCACAACACTCACGGCATGTTTTGCCTGCTTTGGACCGTTCTTGATGTCTGCCTGTACCAGACCAGAGAGATTTCCGCTCATATCATTCAGAGCATAGCCCTTCTCTGTGATGGTGAAGCTTACCATCTGCAGGCTCGGATTTCTAAAGATTTCTTCCAGTCTTGCCAGCTGCTCGGCATCGGAAGTATCTGCCTTCACACCCTCTGCGATGCTGGCAATCACCTCATTCTCCATGCTGCCATCTGGCTTTAAGCCTACCAGAATGCTCAGATTGTCATGCGGTGTGTAAATTTTGTTGATGATGTCAAAGTCAAAGGTCTCCCCTGCGATGATGCCCTGCGTGGTCTCTCCTGCCTCCAAAAGCTGCTGCTGAAGCTTTGCGATAAAGCCTCTGAAAATGTTTCCGGAACCAAAATGCAGCCATACAGGATTTGCCTTTGTGTCCTCAATCATCTTTGAAATATCAAATGCAGGCACCTTCACTCCGGCCTTCTCCCAAGCTGCCCTGTCTTGAATTTCTTTTCGATTTAATGTCAGCATGTCACCCTTCCTCCTTGTTTTTGCTTTTTTATTGATTTATCTGTTTCTTTTTTTGTATTTTTGACCTTTTTTCTCCTGTCAATCGTTTTAATTATAGCACACTTCCCCCACAAAGCACAGGCATTTTTTTATTGAATCCTAGCACCATTTTCTTCCAACAAAATGCCCAACTGCTCCATCGCATAGGCGATGCCATCGTCCTCCAAATCCTTGGTCACGAAAGAGGCATACGGCTCCAACTCCTTATCGTGTTTTCCCATTAAAATGGTATTAGGCACTGCCTGAAACATCGAAAGGTCATTGGTGCTGTCCCCAAAGACATAAGCATCCTCCAAAGCAATCCCATACAGCTCAAGAATTTGATGAATGGCCGTCGCCTTTGAGTGTCCCAGAGGAACACACTCATACATGCCGCCCCCACGGTCAATCACGGTGACGCGAGAAGAGAGCAGACGGATAAAGTTCTCGGTATCGCTAGACTCTTCCGCCCAAAAACAGAACTTATCAAAAAGAATCCCGTCCTTATACTCCTTCACAGCATCCGGATGATTGCTTGCAATGCTGTCATGCACTTGGTATATCTGCTTGGCCACATAGGGCGGCTTCAGAAAATACAGAGCCTCCTGTGCTTCCAAAACTGGCTCCACACCATAAGCTCTCGCATTGCGAACCACAAATTCACAGTCCTCCGCCTTCATGCGAGACTCATACACCGTCTTATCGCCCACAATCAACTGCGTCCCGCAGCCGCAGAGATAGCCGTCCATGTCCACCATCGCCCGAATCTCATCCAACAGACAAGTCTCTCTTCCGGAATTAATAAAGGCCATATGTCCCAGCTTGCGAGCCTTGCGGATTGCCTCCAAGGCACTTTCCGGAATCTTTCTCGTTTTTTCACTGAGCAAGGTGCCATCCACATCAAAAAACAATGCTTTTCTTCCCATGGCTTAGTTGTCCTGCTTGCGGAAAGTAAGCTCTCCCGTCTCATCGTTCATGGCATCCACAATCGCCAGAGACTCCAGCCGGACTCCCTCCTTTCTCAGCAGGTCTCCTCCCTGCTGGAATCCTTTCTCTATCACAATACCGGCTCCCACAAGCTCTGCACCGGAATCTTTCACCAACTTCGCCAGCCCCTCCAGAGCCTTTCCGTTTGCAAGGAAATCGTCTATCAGAAGAACCTTATCACCCGCTCCCAGAAATTCCTTTGACACAATAATGTCGTACACCCTTCCGTGAGTAAAGGACTCCACCTTTGTGGTGTACACATCCCCTGCAATGTTTTTGGTCTGGGTTTTCTTTGCGAACACGACCGGAACATCAAAATACTGCGCTACAATACATGCAATTCCGATGCCGGAAGCCTCAATCGTTAAAATCTTATTGACCTCCACATCTGCAAAACGCCTCTTAAACTCTTTTCCAATCTCGACAAACAACTTAATGTCCATCTGATGATTCAAAAAACGGTCTACTTTTAATACATTTCCGGCCCTCACCTTGCCATCTTTGCGGATGCGCTCCTCCAATAATTGCATTTTCCAATTTCCTCCTTCGTTTCCTGTTTCTCACTGTGTTCTATCTCACTGTGCTACGTCTCACGCTCTATCTCACTGCACCATTTCCGATTCTCTATCTCACTGTGCCGCTTCTGACTCATTGATGGTAGCATAATCCAAAAGAATCGGTGTTATCTTTTCAATCAATACAACTTCCCGAATCTCATCCTCGTCCGCCAAGCTTCTCAGTTGCTCCAGACTGCCATAGCCGTTGTCCACTGCAAAGTTCTCATAGTCTTCCTCGGTCAACTCCACCTTCTCTTCCTCTGCTATCTTTTCCAGAATCAGATTCCACTGGAGGGTCTGCTCAGAACCCTGCTGGATAATCTCCTCGACTTCCTCTGTCGTCTTTCCCGTCAGGGTCTCGATTGTGATTCCGTAGGCAGAAGCCATGGAATCATAGTAGGAGCGGATTTCTGCACTGGTTGCTGCCACATCCGCATCGGAAAGTTCAAACTCACTCTCTGCTGCCACCTGCTCTAAAATTGCATATAACATCTCCTGCTCGGCAGCCTGCTCATTCTGGTCTTCCATAATTTCCCGAAGGTACTGGCGATATGCATCCACCGTGGTATACTCTCCGCTTGTCAGCTCATCCACAAAAGCATCGTCCAAAACCGCATCCGTCTGCACGGAAATGGAATGGATGGTCACAGCAAAAACGGCTGGCTGTCCTGCCAGACTGGTCTCAAAATAGTCCTCTGGGAAGGTCAGATTCAGAGTCACCTCATCCCCAATATTCGCACCAATCAGACCATCCTCAAAGCCATCAATAAACTGACCAGAGCCTATTACCAAGTCTACCGTTCCGTTGTCAAACTCGGTTCCATCCTCCTGTGTTCCCACATAAGTCAGATTTACGGTATCTCCCTCAGCAATCGCACGGTTCGTCACTTCCTCCATAGTGGGATTGTTTGCCACTATGATATCCAACTGATCCTGCACTTCCTCATCGGTCACGGAGGTGTCCCTTTTTTCCACCTCAATGCCCTTATAATTTCCCAGAGTGGTAATCTTAGAGAGACCATCCGCCTCTACAGCCTCCGTTGTATCACTCTCGGACACACTTGTGCTTTCCTCTGCATTCTGACTCTTGTTGCTACATCCAGTAAACAGCATCGCTGCCGCCAACGTACCAACGCAAGCCATCTTCATCCATTTTTTCATAATTACAATTCTCCTCTTCCTCTTTTTGCTAGCATCATATAAGTGAAAGAGGGCCTTTCGTCCTCAAACAGATTCTTTGCTATTCGGAAAGTCCCTCTCTATTTCTCAATTTGATGATGCATTCAATATCTAATCTCTTGATATCATCACTTGATAAATGCTGCAAATGCCTTGTAAGTGTTGTAGATATCCAACTTGGATGCTAACTCAAACGGTGCGTGCATGGACAAAATCGGCACGCCCAAATCCACAACGTCAATGTTAAACTCTGCAACAAACTTAGCAACTGTACCGCCGCCACCAACATCAACGGCTCCCAGCTCGCCACTCTGCCAATACACACCAGCATCGTCCATAATCTTGATGACCTTTGCCATCAGTTCCGCTCCAGCATCATTTGTGCCACTCTTTCCTCTGGCTCCTGTGTACTTCGTCAGCACACAACCTTTATTGAAGTAGCAAGCATTCATAGGCTCATGTACCTGCGGATAAGTCGGGTCATAGGCTGCATTTACATCAGCGGAAAGGCAAATGGAATGCTCCAGCACTTCCTTATCATTTACTCCTGCCATCTCTGCCAGATACTGGATAAAATACTCCACAAAGTTGGAATTCAGACCAGTATTTCCCGTGGAGCCAATCTCCTCCTTGTCTGCCAGTACAGTCATAGTCGTCCAAGTTGGGTTCTCCTCTCCCACCTCTGCTGCCAAAGCGGTGTAAGCACAAACCTTATCATCCTGTCCATAAGCGCCTACAATGCTTCTGTCAAAGCCCACATCGCAAGCCTTGTAAGCTGGAACAAACTCAATCTCTGCACGCAGGAAATCTTTTTCTGTGATTCCCAGCTCATCGTGCATCAATTTCATTGCCATCAACTTTACCGGCTCCTTTACGCTCTCATCCACAAAAGGCAGGGAACCAATCACAATATTTAAGTCCTCGCCACTGAAGGCATCTTTTAAAGGACGCTGGCTCTGCTGTGCAGCCAAATGCGGCAGCAAGTCGGTGATGCAGAATACAGGGTCTCCCTCTTTCTCACCAATCACAACCTCTACCTTTTCTCCATCTTCTTTGATCAGCACACCATGCATTGCCAGCGGCACGGTCGGCCACTGGTATTTGCGGATTCCGCCATAATAATGTGTCTTAAACAGCGCCAAATCGTCCTTCTCATACAGAGGATTCGGCTTCAAATCCACTCTTGGGGAGTCGATGTGTGCAATGTTCAAACGAATTCCCTCTGTCAGAGGCTTCTGGCCTATGGTTGTCGCAATCAGAGCCTTACCTCTGTTGTTCTTATATACCTTATCGCCTGCCTGATATACCTTACCTGCAACGAAAGGCACATAACCATTTGCCTCCAGCATAGCGATCGCCTCAGACACAAACTCTCTCTCTGTCTTTGCTTTGTTCAGAAAGTTCTTGTATCCCTCACAGAAAGCAGCCGCTTCTTCCACTTGCTCCGGTGCTTTTTTTGCGATATTTTCAGCTTTGTAAAACAATTCCTCTGCCAGTTTCTCTCCTGCTGTCTTTTCTTTCTCGCTCATCGTCCAAACTCCTTTTCTGTTCAAATTTTTCGGCATCCCCAAATTCTCTCCCAGAGGACGCAAAGTTCATCCTAGGGAATTCGGTCTTCTGCCTGTGCGTTATAGTGTATCACTATCCAGCACAATAGTAAATGGTCCGTCGTTTAAAAGTTCTATCTTCATATCTGCACCGAACTCTCCGTGCTGGGTGTCGGGAAAATCTGCCTCAAACAAAGAGAGCATATATTCATACAGCTCCTTTGCCAAATCCGGTGCCCCTGCATTCACAAAACTTGGACGGTTCCCCTTTTTGCAATCCGCATACAAGGTAAACTGACTCACCACCAACACTCTTCCGCCCACATCCGCAAGCGAGAGATTGGTTTTTCCATTCTCGTCCTCAAAAATCCTAAGCTTTGCTATCTTTTTTACCATCTTTTCTGTGATTTCCTTGGTGTCCGTCCCGCAAACGCCCACCAAAAGCAAATATCCCTTTTGGATGGAGCCTATCACGTTTTCGTCCACCTTCACACTGGCATGTGCCACACGCTGCAATACCACTCTCATGTCCTTATCTTCCTCTACTCGTTTGCTTTTTTTCTATCACACCTTGAAATCTTTGAACAGAGAACCCAGACTCATGGTAGCCTCACCGCTCTCGTGATACTCAAAAACTTCCTCCTCGGCAGCGTCCTCCACATCCTTCATGCTCAAACCTATCTTCTGATTTGCGGTGGAGATAATCTTCACTCTCACAGTCTGCCCTTCCTTCAGCACCTCCTTGGGGTGACGCAATCTCTTCTCACTGATTTGCGAGATGTGCAGCAGTCCCGTCAGACCATTCTCCAACTCCACAAAGGCTCCATAATTCTGAAGAGATTCTACCTTGCCCTCCATCACAGCACCCACCTGACACTTCGCAATCTTCTTTTTCTTTGCCTCTTCCTTCTTTTCTCTTGCCACCTCACGTCCAGAAAGCACCAACCGCTTCTCCTCACGGTTTGCTGTAATTACAGTGACTTCCACCGTCTTCTTGTCCCACTCATTCAAGTCTTCCACATAGTCTGCATCCAGCTTGGAAGCGGGAATAAACCCTCGGATTCCCTCCACATAGGCAACGGCTCCGCCTTTTACAATCTCACTGATTTTAACCGGAACCACGGTTCTCTCCTCCAATATCTTCTCCAAGGCATCCCATGCCAGTACATCGTTAGCCTCCTTGCGAGAAAGCACCAGATTGCCTTCCCCATCGTCCCTCTGTACCACAGTTGCAGTTATCTCGTCTCCGATGTGAATGGACTCCTTCATATTGAAATCAGGGTCATTGCTCAAATTTTCTTTGGAGATAACTCCCTGTGCATAATACTTGACATCCAAAAACACAGCGTCATCCGTCACATCTACCACAGTACCTGTCAGCATATCTCCCACATAAATCCTCTTTAAGGAAGCTTCCAGTTCCTCTTTATAATCATCCATACTCTCCTGCTTCTTCGGACTTTCTTCGCCCTCCGAAAGCAAAGTTGTATTTTTCTCCTCTGCCATATTTGCATTCTCCTTTCCCACATTGAAAACGGTTCCTCTTTGCTATTTTAGACCTTGCTAGCATCAGTGAACAAGGGGACATACGGTCAGGATAGGGTAAATTTTGCGTCCTGCTGTGTTGCTTTGCACTCTGCGTACATCCAGTACGCATCGTTCAAGTGCCTTGCAGGGCACAAAATTCATCCCTACCTGACTCTGTGACCTCAAGCGGAGAGAATCTGGTCATTTTGAAGGCAGACGATGGAGGCGTACTGGACGTACGCCGACTGAGGATAACGCAGAAAATGGCCAGATTATCCCGCTTTGAGGCGTATGTTCCCCTGTCCACTGATGCTATCATCATACCACAACTTTTCCTTTTCGTGCTACTTTTTTTCAATGGAAATTCGTCTCCACTGGGCAGACATTTCCCGAAAATTTCACACAGGCGACCCAAAATGTAGTATAATATAAAATTAAGGGAAATGCTTTTCCTCCCTATGATACATTGACCTTGCAGGAAAGGAAGATACTAATATGAACGATATTTTAGATTTACATACTCACACCCTAGCCAGTGGCCATGCTTACAACACCCTCTTTGAGATGTTTGAGGCGGCTTATCAGAAGGGCTTGGCTCTCTTTGGCTCCAGCGACCATGCTCCCCGTATCCCAGGAACTTGCACGCAAATGTATTTTAATAACTTTAGTGTGATTCCCAGAACCTACAAAGATATGCCCATCCTGATGGGAAGTGAACTCAATATTTGGGACTACAAGGGCAGCGTGGATTTACCAGAATACACTCTAAAACGAATGGACTATGCGATTGCCAGCATTCATAAGCCCTGTTACCACTGCGGCACCCCCGCAGAGAACACCTCTGCCATCATCGGTGCTTTGAACAATCCCCACATCAACATCATCGGGCACCCCGATGACGGACGCTTCCCCTTGGAATTTGCTCCGATTGTGGAGGCAGCTAAGAGTCTCCATAAGCTCTTGGAAGTCAACAGCAGTTCCCTCGTCCCTGGCTGCTCCCGCATCCACGCAAGGGAAAACTATCTCAAACTGCTTCCCCTCTGTGCCGAGGCTGGTGTCTCTGTGATTTTGAGCAGCGATGCCCATGTGGCAAATGATGTCGGAAACCATCGCTTGGCCCATGAGCTGTTAGAGGAGATTCATTTTCCAGAAGAACTGGTGGTGAACACCTCCCTTGAGAAACTGGCCGCCTATCTTCCCACCGTGGCAGCTCTCCTACACTAGGGTATCGATTTTTTCTTATGGTTACGATTCACAGGCCTGCTTCCGAATCGTAACTTCTTATTTTAAAAGATACATTGACAAATCCAGACCTTCTCTTTATAATAGTAATAATTACTGATATAGGAGGAGGTGTTTTTTATGAAGACATTGAAATACAGCCGTCAGAGAGAGTCCATCAAACGCTGCCTGATGAGCCGCAGCGACCATCCCACCGCTGACATGGTGTACGCTGACATCAAGAAAGAATATCCAAATGTCAGTCTAGGAACTGTGTACCGTAATCTTAATCTCTTGGTGGAACTAAAAGAGGCTTCCCGTCTGGTCATTGACGGAAAAAACGACCGTTTTGATGCAGATACCAGCCCCCATTATCACTTTATCTGCCGTTGCTGCGGTGCCGTCTCAGACCTTCCCATGATGAGACTGCACGATGTGGAACGCCTCGCTTCTGTCTACACCAATGGAGAGATTGAGGAACACACCATGCTTTTCTATGGAAGATGCGAGAATTGTACAAAAAAAGAAACGAATAAAATTTCTTAATTTTACTTGACAGCGTTTGGGGAGTGTGCTATTATCATATCAAGAATTATTCCTATTATTGGTATGGTAATAGCAAAACAACCATACTCTATAAAATCTATAAAAGAAAAGGAGAATCTACCATGAAGAAATTTGTATGTACTGTATGTGGATATGTATATGAGGGCGAGGCTGCACCAGAGGTCTGTCCTATCTGTAAAGCACCTGCAAGCAAGTTCATCGAGCAGGGCGGAGATATGACTTGGGCTGCAGAGCATGTTGTTGGCGTTGCTCAGGGCGTGAGCGAGGATATCATCAAAGACTTAAGAGCAAACTTTGAGGGCGAGTGCTCTGAGGTTGGTATGTATCTGGCTATGGCAAGAGTTGCTCACAGAGAAGGATATCCAGAGATTGGTCTGTACTATGAGAAGGCAGCTTACGAGGAAGCAGAGCACGCTGCAAAGTTTGCAGAGCTTTTGGGCGAAGTTGTAACTGACAGCACCAAGAAGAACCTGCAGATGCGTGTAGAAGCTGAGAACGGTGCAACTGCTGGTAAGGTTGACCTTGCAAAGAGAGCAAAGGCAGCTAACCTTGACGCTATCCACGACACCGTTCATGAGATGGCTCGTGACGAGGCTCGTCATGGCAAGGCATTCAAGGGTCTGTTAGAGAGATACTTTGGCTAATCCTTTGACGGCTTGACACTGAAGTTTATAAGCATTTTCTTCCCAACAGGAAAGTACTCTTTCTTGTTGGGATTTTTTCTATCAGGAGGATTTCTATGAGATGTTCTATCAAACACTATCAACGAGGATTTTTTGCCGCAGCCAGTCTGCTTCTCACTCTGGCTCTTGGCGGCACAAGCTTTGCTGCGACAGCAACCGGTCCCGCTCTTCTTCTGGAAAAAAAACAGGAGGAACCTTTCTCTTATCTGAGCGATTCTGCACTTGCTGAGGCAGACCAAGTATTTTTAGTCCTTCCCTCCCAAGCAGAATCCCAAGCGAAACATAGGGCAGATTTTTACTGGTACTCTAAAACACAGAATACTTGGGAATTCAAGACAAAGACAGAGGCAACCGTTGGAAGAAATGGCATCAGCAGGGACAAAAAAGAGGGAGACGGAATGACTCCCTCCGGTACCTACGGCTTTTTGCTCGCTTTCGGCATCAAAGAAAATCCCGACTCCCTTCTTCCCTATCACCAAGTCCAACACGGTGATGTCTGGGTGGATGATAGGGAAAGCAGTTATTACAACCGCCTCATCAACCGCACACAAACTCCAACTGGTTGGAACTCTGGTGAAGTTTTGGAAAATTACGCACCAGACTATAATTATGCCCTAGCTTTGGATTACAACAGCGACTGCGTTCCCAACAAAGGCTCTGCTATCTTCCTGCATTGTGTTGTTGACTACGATAGAGGCTCTTCTGGCTGCATCTGCATTCCCGAAGACATCATGAAGGAAATCCTACAGACCGCAACGGAAAAGACCCGCATTGTCATAATCCCAAGCGAAGCTTAAAGAAAGCTAAATTTTAACTTTCCACTCTTCTTTCCCATAGGCTCCACAAATTCCAGACCTGACTCTGCTTTCTTGCCCTTCTGATACAGGTTAAAGCAGTCCGTGGAACAGCTCTGATTCTCCACGCAGAAGAAAGGAGCCTTTGGGGTGAAGACCACCACATGGGAGAAGTCACTGCTTGCATCAATCTCCACACGGAAGGTATCATAATAGAGACAGATTGGCTCCTTGACATGATAATTCGTGTAAACATGATCTAAATCCAACTCTTCCACAGAGCTTGGCTTACGCAAATCCACTCCGGTCTCCTCCATCGGAATTAACTTTCCTGTCGGAATCTTCTCTTCGGTCATTTCCATCAGAGTGTCTACTGGAACCGAAATCTTGACTTCCTCGCCATTTTTATCAAAGAATGGATGGATCGCTATGCCGTAAGGCAGTTCCTTTTCCTCTTTGTTTTCCACTTCGTATTCCCAGTTAAGCACATTTTTGCGGATGGAAACTCTCACACGCAGCACACTGCGATAAGGAAACATCGCAAAATCCGCCTGCGTCTCATCCCACTTTAGGCTGCCCTCCAACATCGCTTCCTCTGCGAGACAAATTTCCTTGGTCACAGCAAAGGGCAGACAACGCACCAAACCGTGCATTCTCGCATCATAGCAGGCATCCCCCACATGAATCTTTTGATTTTCACTTCGATTCGGAGTCGGATACAAAACTGGAATTCCGTAAGTGGCTCCACTCTCAAATCTGCTATCGTCCCACGCAATGATACGCTGTCCCCGATACAAAATCCGGTACACATTCATACCATCTTCCGGACACACCCAAGCCTCCAACTCCTCCCCCATCAACTTATAAATCGGTTTCCCCTTAAATTCTGCTTTTTCCAATCGCATACACTACCTCCTTCTCCTATTCTTGTTTTCTCTGTTCTATTCGACTGCCCGAATGCCTTTCTTCCCATATCGACTAAATCTCAGCCCAAATGCCGCTGCACGGAACACCCAATCCGTGAACATTCCATACCAAACTCCCATGATTCCCAAATGCATCACTCTCACAAAGAAATAGGCAAGAATAATGCGGAACACCCACATCGAAAAAATCGACACAAGCATCGTAAATTTGGCATCCATGCTGGCTCTTAGCACATTGGGAAGTGGGAAGGCAAAGGGCCAAATAATCATGGCAAAAATATGTGCACTCACCATTTTCTGTGCTTCCAAAGAGGCCTCCGGAGACAGATGATAAATTCCAACAATCTGGCTGTTTCCAAAGAACATCACCGCACAAATCACTGCCAAAAAGGCATAGTTCAACAAAATCAACTTCTTGGTGTAAATCTTCACCTGCTCAATCTCACCGGCTCCCACGCAGCGGCCAACCACCGTAATCAGAGCCAAGCCAATGGCATTTCCGGGCAGATATTGCAAAGTCACCAGATTGGAAGCCACCGCATAACTCGCCAGAGCCGTTGTTCCCAAAGAAGAAACCAAACTCTGCAAGGTGAGTTTTCCGACCTGAAAGATACTATTCTCCAAGCCACTCGGAATGCCGACCTCCAAAATATTTTTTATCATATTTTTCTCGGGTCTCAAATCCGCCATCGAACGCAGATGAATCGTATTGTGCGGATTGCGAATCAGATACATCATCAAAAAAGCTGCTGTCATACGGGAAAGCAAAGTGGGATAGGCAACGCCCTCCACTCCCATATGTAAGCCATAAATACAAAGTGCATTTCCTGCCACATTGATGGCATTCATAATCAAAGAAACCTGCATGGATACCTTGGAATTCCCCATGGAGCGGTACAAAGCCGCACAGGAATTGTACAGGGCAAGGAAGGGATAGGACAGAGCCGTGATTTTAAAGTAAATCAGGGCATTTTGCATGACATCGGCTTCCACACGCCCAAAAATCAAACGCAACAGACCCTGACGAAATACCAGAGCCACCACCGTAATCACCACGGAAGCCAAAGTTGTGACCGCTGCCAACTGTCCGGCTGCATGGCAGGCCTTATCCAAGTTTTTCTTTCCTAGATACTGGGAGGCCACCACGGCTCCTCCTGTCGCTAAAGCGGACAGAAGCTGAATGATGAGCAGACTGATGGAGTCCACCAAAGACACTCCCGATACTGCACTCTCCCCAACCGCAGATACCATCACGACATCCACCATGCCAACGGCAACTGCCAAAATCTGTTCCACAATCAATGGAATCAATAACTTTACCAAATCTTCTCTTGAAAATAACATCGCTTAAAAATACCTAAGAATTGTCAAAAAGGCAACTCTGTATCCCATCGCAAGGGAATCCTTCCTTACATATTCTTCTCTTGTGTGTGCCCCCTGTCCGTCATACGCACCGTAGCACACGCTTGGCACTCCCATAGAGAGGGGAATGTTGCAATCTGTGGAACCAGATTTTATCTGTGGAGCTTCTCCTGTCACTGTCTGCAAAATCTCAGCCGCCTTTGCCGTCAGCTCGTCCAAAGCGGTCTTATCCACACCATTTCCACACGGACGCTCTCCCACCAGTTCCACGATGAGATTTACCCCCCTTTTCTGATAGGCTGCAAAGACAGAGGCAAACTGCTCCTCCATAAATTTCAAGCCCCGAACATCATCCGAGCGATACTCACACCACATCTTAGCCTCCTGCGCAATCGTGTTGATGGAAGTTCCACCCGAAATAACCCCTACATTATACGTTGTTTTTCCATAAGAAGGTACTTGAATCTGATACAAATCAGAGACAACTGCCGCAAGCTGTGCAATGGCATTGGGATTCCCAAAACAGCTGTAGGAATGACCGCCCTCCGTCTTCACCGTCACCTCAAAACGATGAGACCCCACCGCACGGTTGACTATCGCTGCCAGCCCCCCGTCCAGACTGATAAACTCACGCATTCGCTTGCCATAATCCTCAAAAATCTTTCGGGAACCCTTTAGATTTCCCAAACCTTCCTCACAGGAATTGCACACCAAAAGGACTCCCATCTCCTTGGGAAGCAGCCGCTGCTCGGCCAGATACCTCGCAACAAAGAGCAAGGCCACCAGATTCGCCGTGTCATCCCCCACTCCGGGACAGCAAATCTTTCCATCCCTCTCCTCAAGAGGCAGTTCTGTCATGTCCGGAAAAACCACATCCATGTGTGCCATCACCACCGCTAGCGGATTGTCCTCTGTCACCCCGATTGGATACACCACATTTTTTGCCTCATCCACATAAACACCCTCTGCACCGCTTTCCTCCAAAAAACGGCGGCAAAACTCGACTCTTTTGTCCTCTTTTCCTGACGGAGCCGGAATTCTTGCCAATGTTTTCAGCCATTCGTAAGCGTCCTGCTCATGTGCCTTTATGTAAGATTCCTCCTGTGCTCCTAACACCATCCTTGTTCCCTTCTTTCCGATTTTTGTGTTTTCTGTTGCTGTTCTGTTGTTTTTTGTTGCTTGTCTCTTATTGCTCTTCTGTCGGCTCTCTGATATGTCTCTTGCAGCTCTTGTGGCTCTGTGTGTCTCTTCTATCATACGTCAGTTTTTCTCATCAATCAAGTGCTTCTGAAAACAAATCTGGCTGTCTTTTCAGACATTCCGTCACAAAATCGGCTTCCTGCACGGCATCACAGAGCAAACACTCCGCCTGTTTTATCCTTCCTTTCCTCGCAATTCCCCTCTCCAACAACAAAGGTTCCATTTTGACATAGGACTCCGAAATGCTGATGCCATTGGGCTTAAAATGGCGGCACATCTTTCTCTCCCTCACGCTGCCATCCGGCATCCTCACCTGCATCGGCTCTCTCTCCTCGCAGAGCCGCCCCGAAATCGCATTCCACTCCTCCACGGCGTGCATATATGTATTTCGATTCAAACCGCAGCCCAAGAGCAGAATTTTTGCCTTTCTTCTATATAATTCTCCCCAACAGCCCTCTCTGGCACAGGGAGTATCCGACCAATTCAAATCCGCATCCACATATTCCTTCGCTTCTCTTCCCCAAGCTGCCATGGAGTGAGTCGGATGCAACGAGCGATACACGCCCTCTCGCTTGCGAAAGAGTTCAGTCAAAATTCCTACACAGGAAGGCTCCATTTCGGGGTCAAACAGCAAATGTTCCCCTCGAATACTTGCCCAAGTGTGAGTTGGAAGCACCAAAAGTCCATCCTTCACGGTTTCCATCAAGGCATCCAAGACGGTATCCGCTCCACCACAGACCTCCCCCAATGCCTTCATGGAAGAATGCACCAACAGAGTATCGTTCTTTTGGATTCCCAGCTTTTTCAATTCCTCCACCAGTTTTTTCTTTTCCGCTTCTCTCAACATCCCTTAGTCTTCCTCCTTTGCCCAAGCCAAAGAATGCCCCACCGCTTTCTTCCACCCTCGACGCAGCTTGGCTCTCCTTTCTTCCTCCATCTCAGGAAGAAAAGTCCTTGCCAATTTCCAATTCTTTTTGACATCCTCACAGTCCTTCCAGTACCCTACGGCAATTCCAGCAAGATAGGCAGCTCCCAGAGAGGTGGTCTCAATACAGATGGGTCTCTCCACCTGCATATTCAGGATATCTGCCTGAAACTGCATCAAAAAATTGTTGGCACTGGCTCCGCCATCCACCTTGAAATGCCGTGACACTATCCCAGAATCCCGTTCCATCACAGAGGCCAAATCCGAGACCTGATAGGCAATGGATTCCACCGTTGCTCGAATCAAATGCTCTTTTTTGACTCCCCGTGTCAAGCCCACTATGGTTCCCCTCGCATATTGATCCCACCACGGTGCCCCAAGACCAGTGAAGGCTGGAACCACATAAACTCCCTGCGTGTCCGGCACTGCCAGACATGCCTTTTCCGACTCTGCCGCCGTATCCAACATATCCATCTCGTCCCTCAACCACTGAATGGCTGCTCCTGCCACAAAGACACTGCCTTCCAGTGCATATTCTACCTGCTGTCCTGCGGAGGCAGCGATAGTGGTAATCAAGCCATGTTTGGAATGAATGGCTTCCTTTCCTGTGTTCATCAGCAAAAAGCAGCCAGTGCCGTAGGTATTTTTCATCTCCCCCGCCTCAAAACAACACTGGCCAAACAGAGCTGCCTGCTGGTCTCCCGCTGCCCCTGCAATCGGAATGCTGCCTCCCAAGACCTCAGCTGCCGTGGTTCCATAGACCGAGCTACTGGGTCTGACCTGAGGCAAAATACAACGGGGAATGTCAAAATAATTTAGCAGTTCTTCGTCCCAGCAAAGTTTATGAATATCAAACAGCATAGTACGGGAAGCATTGGTATAATCTGTCACATGCACCTGCCCCTTGGTGAGATTCCAAATCAGCCAAGTATCCACTGTGCCAAACAAAATCTCTCCCCTCTCCGCTCTCTCCCTCACTCCTTCCACATGGTCCAAAATCCACTTGATTTTGGTCGCAGAGAAATAGGCATCTGGAATTAAGCCCGTCTTTTGCTTTATTGTCTCCCCAAAACCCTCTCGATTCAAGGCATCAATCCTATCTGAGGTTCTTCGACACTGCCAGACTATGGCATTGTAAACCGGCTCTCCCGTCTCCTTATCCCAAAGAATGGTCGTCTCCCTCTGGTTGGTGATACCGATTGCTGCAATGTTTGCCGCTGTCGCCCCAATCTGCCCCATCGCTTCCGCCATCACCGAGAACTGAGAAGCCCAGATATGCATGGGATTGTGCTCCACCCAGCCCGGTTTGGGATAAATTTGCTCAAATTCCTTCTGTGCCACACTGCAGATATGACCTCTCTTATCAAATAAGATACATCTGGAACTGGTGGTTCCCTGATCCAGTGCAATGACATACTTTTTTTTCATGTCCTTTCTTTCCTCCGTCTCTTTTCTTAATTAGACTTATTTAGAGCTATTTTACCATTTTTCTGATACAAAGTCATCGCATTCTTATTGACATTTTTCAGACTCTTTTGTATAGTAATTAAAATTATCTTAAAAAGGAGGAATCGTCACATGAAAAAATTAAATTTTTCTCATCAAGAGCAAAGTCTTGCCTACCTGTCCGCTGAACCAGAATTTAATCTCTTTCTCATCGGAGACATCTTAGAGTTCGGCATGTCTGGAAAATATGTAAATACCTACACCTCAGATGACTGGACTGGTGGAGAGTTCCCCTACTTTATTTTGGAATATTGTGGGAACTTTTTGGTATACAGCAAAGATTTGCAATATGATACAAAAGAGGTTGCCTCCTTTTTGGCAACACAGGACGTGCAAAATTTGAGTGGAAAGAAGGATATCGTAGAACAACTTTTGCCCTATTTTCCAGAAAGAAGTCTAAAGCGCACCTACATGTCCCGACTGGATAGCATAAATCCTGATTTTGTTTTCTCGGACACTGCAGTGCAACGTTTGGATGAAAGTCACGCAGAACAGCTCTGTGATTTGTATCTCTCCATTGAAGAATTTGCGGCAACTTATAAGGGAAAAACCCGTGAGGAAGTCATTCAAACCATCCGCCTTAATATCAAGGCCAACCTCTACTATGGCATTTTTCAGGATGGCAATTTACTCTCCGTAGCTGCCACCAGTGCCTCCACCCCTGACACTACCATGATTACAGGCGTTGCCACAAAAAAAGACTTCCGCAGACACGGCTACGCAAGTTCCGTGGTGGGAAGCCTCTGCAAAGCCAACTTTGCAGCTGGCAGAAAGTTTCTTTGTCTCTTCTATAGTAATCCCGAAGCTGGAAAAATCTATCATAAAATCGGCTTTAGGGAGTTGGGAATCTTCTCCATGTTAAGAAGTTGAGACCTCTAATACTTGAGTGCTAGAGCGGCAGCAGTGCCTTGGCAGAGAACACGATAGCCAAGCCTGTTGCCGCATAGCCCATAATTCGATTCACACGGCCGCCTGCCGTACAGAGTCCCAAGCATAGTCCCCATTTTGCGGGATACAAAAGCCGCACCTTCTTGCGATTCAAAAGGTCAATCGTAATGTGCGATAGCATCGCAATCGCAAAAGGCGGCATCAGTGGCGGATACATAAAATATACGATGCCGCTCAACCCCACCCATGCCGGTATCGAATGCATAAAGGAACGATGTGGCTGATACTTTCCGAAGGTGCAAACCACCAAAAGCAGAGCTGCCCCAATCAAAAGCTGAGGAATGCCGCTTCTTTGACTGACCGTATCCATAATTCCAAGCTTCCATCGAAACTCCACGAATCCCAGTGCTAAGACGGCAAGCACCGTCAACACGGTGATTCGATTTAAAACAGCACGGGAGTCAGAGGTGCTGACATCCACATCACAAATCACCGCTCCCACTGCAGCTGCACCTGCACAAATTGCCCATTCTCTCACTCCCTGTGGTTGAAGGACACCCA
This sequence comes from bacterium, assembly GCA_030524485.1. Taxonomy (GTDB): domain Bacteria; phylum Bacillota; class Clostridia; order Lachnospirales; family Lachnospiraceae; genus CAJMNU01. Next base: position 18,230 of record JAUNGR010000046.1, read on the forward strand.
AAGCGGATGCCGTTCCCACAGCCCAATGCGTTCTTCCTGTCATATGATTCTGTCCTTTATCCTTATCGCAATTGTTTTTGTTTGACAAATGAATTTACTTTGACTATAATATACTTAACAAGAGAACCGTTAGTCAGTGCACACTTGACCGCCGGTAATAGGATTAAAAAAATAGCACCTTATCTTACCAGGACGAGGGTGCTATTTTTTGCGTATTATGTAAACAACAAGAGTTATAACAGCACAAAGCATAATTACAAAATCGAATAATTCTTCAAATGTAACCATAAGCTCCAACCCCCTTTCTTTTGTCAGGCGGTTGGCATAACACCCCAACGGTTCCCCTGTTAAGTATATTATGCTTTCAATGTTCTTTTCTGCTGCATCCGCTGCCGAAACATGGCAGCAGGAGCTAGACCGCTTTTTCTATCTCAACAATTCCTATTTCGCCGATTCTTGACAAATTCCGCATATGCTTTAATATCTTCTAACTCTGTCGCTGTATATTCGTCCCCATCAAAATGAGCAGCAAGCGTGTAGGGATTATCAACACTCTTTTGTACAATTTGACCATCTACAAGCTTTTCGGCATTTATGCCAAGTGCTTTCGTGATTTTCAAAACATTGCTAATATTGGAATTTGCAACACCACGTTTGAGAATGCTATCCAAAGTAGTCCAAGGCATATGGATAGTATCTGCAAAATTTTTAAGACTCCCATATCTTTTTAAAATTAGACTTTTCAAATCAGATTCTAGTTCATTCATATACCCCACCCCAAATCTCTTTTTTTGATTAAATTTATCATAGCATCAAAATCTCGAAAAATCAATAAATAACTTTATATATTAAAAACAAAATCTCGAAAACTCATAAAAGAGAAACAAAAAAACAAGTATTTTTCGATTCCAGAAGCTTCAAAAAACGTTGATTTTATGCGGTTTTCACC
>JAUNGR010000046.1:19188-19277 GCA_030524485.1 bacterium
GATATTTGGGCGGAAAAAGTACGTCCTAAAGCTACTTTCTCATGTCCTAATTGTTTTCGTAAAACATGGAAAAACCCTTATAAACACTG
>JAUNGR010000186.1 GCA_030524485.1 bacterium
TTACCAAAAGTTCAGGGGCGGGCATGACTCTTATGAGTCACACTCGCCCCTGTTTGAGACTATCGATTTCCCGACAGCCCCTTGCCTTATCTTAGAAAATCTGCATACCAAAATAGAACTTCCTCAATGTGTTGCAATTCTGCCTCTTTGCTATTTTCTCTCCAAAGAATTTGATAGTGGTACATCCAATGTTCTAGTTTTTCCGCAAGAGAGGGATTGCGGTAGTCTTCCTGAGAGAGCTTCTTAAGGAAGGCATAAAGTAACTCATTGCAGAGAGCGATTCCATCTGCTGCGATTTGAAGAATACGAAGGATGGAACGTTTGGAAGAATCCATAAAGGGAAGCTCTTCCTGCAAGGCATGTTTGAGTGCGAAGAGTTCTCTGTTTTGTTTCTGAACGGCCTCTGAAATCTCTTGCAGGGTAGCAGTGGGGGATGTCTTCCACTGTTCTTGGATGGCAGGTGGAAGAGTGCCTTTTTCCTTCAAATAAACCATATCAAACCAAGAAAAGCATTCTGTTTGAGAGAGGGCAACCATCAAGGAAACAAGTTGTTGTCTTCTATCTTGGTATTCCAGCAAAGAAATTTTTTTGTTGATCTCTTCAAAAGAAAGAATTTTTGGATTCCAAGAGAAGGCAGCTCCGTAAATCATGGCTGGAAGGGAGAATTCTGGAGGATTGATATGTCCAAAATCGCCCCAGTCTGTGTTGAGAATGCCAAGTGCAAAGTAGTCATTGGCATAGCGGCACATACGGGTGATATTTTCATAACCATCACGAAGTCGCCCAGCGATATGATTCCAACTGTTGGTTCCAGAGCAAAGAATTTGTTGAGCACCGGCTGCATGAAGAGCACGAATGTTTTCATCGCTTTGGTTTGGAGCATAGCCCCAATTTAAGCAAATCGTTTCATTAGGGAGACGAGATATCATTTGTGGAAATTTGGCAATGATATCCCCCCAAAACATAGGGATTTTACCATGGTTTACAATAAATTCACAGAGACGTTGGATATAGTTCATATACATCTCATCTAGGCCAATTTGCTCCATGAGTTCTTTGCTTTTTCCTTTTCCCAAGTCAAAGGTTTCATCTCCGCAGATGTTGAAGTAAGGAGAGGAGAAGAGAGACATATATTCACTTATAATGCTCAAAGAAAGCTCTGTACTGCGAGGGTCACTTACATTGATGGTGTGATGTGCCATACGGTCAATCAAAGAAAATTCTTCTGTTTCAGGATGTTCCAACTCGCAGAGATGTCGTAATGTTTTTGAGCGAAGCATATGATACATATGTCCAAAGTTAGCAATGGACGGAACAAGGTCAATGTGTAGCTTTTTGCAATAGGCATCCAATTCCATGATTTCCTCCGCAGTGATAGGAGTGTTGTCTCTCCAAACTTCCGAATACTCCGAAAATAGGTAGGTATGTTCCACATAGAGTTGAAGTTGATTTAATTTGTAAAAACTCATGGAATCTGCTAACTTCTTTAGATTTTCCAAAGTCTGAATACGTCCCCGAGTGACATCGTGATAAAAACCCCGAAAAGCAAAGCGAGGAGAGTCTGTAATGGAAAGGCAGGGAAGGAGAGTTCCACATTGGCGGATAATTTGACGAAGCGTTTGGATGGCATAGAGCAAGCCGGAAGGAGAGGAAGCCTCTGCTGTAATCAACGTTTCTTTAATCACAAGATGATAGCTCTCATCTACAGGTGTGGACAAGGTGTCTGTGTTTGTGTTCAGGCTAAGAAGAATAGCTCCGGAAGGTGGGAGAGAGCAAGTCACGGATGGTGAAAATCCGGCTGTCTCTGCGATTTCCTTTTGCAGCAACCTAGCGTAGTCTAAGAAAGAGGTAGATTCAAGGACAATTTGACTCTGATAGGAGAGGGAAAAAGAGCCAGAATGCATTTGAATGTGTTGTGGTTCTGGAATTAAGTGTATCATAAACAACCTCCATAATGATAAAATGATAGTCAACATCCCATGTAGTAAAAAATAAGGGGAAGCTTTTTCGTTCATTATAGAAGGAAAAGGGAGAAAAAACCATAGAAATTTCGTGAAAAGTAATAAAAAGCAGGAAAGAAGTCATAAAAAGCAAAGACGATAGAAAAATAAATTCTGAAAATAC
>JAUNGR010000047.1:0-12374 GCA_030524485.1 bacterium
TATCAAACTTCTTAAATAGAACCGAAAGGTTCTTAGAAGCCCATTGCCTTTAGGCAATGGGTAGTTCACGCATAAATTTCCAAAATCAAACAATACTAGCAATAGACGGATTTTTCAGAATAGGAGATAAGCATAATTATGGATATTCGTATCTTTAAAAGACGGATGTTAGCCCCTGCGGTGGACAAAAAATTAAAGGCAGAAATACAGGCAACGCAAAGGCAGCTTCAACTGGCAAGAAACCATTTCGAAGAAGTCTTGGACCCTCTGTTGGTTGACTGCTATATTTATGAAATCAATGCTGCTCAATTGCGTTACCAATTTCTGCTTAGAAGAGCTAAAATTCAGGAAACAACTATGGAGGATGAAACACATGAGTAAGTGGTATGAAAAAGCAGTCTTTTACCACATGTACCCCTTGGGTATGGTGGGTGCTCCCAAACAAAATACACAGGAGGAAGTTTCCCATCGTTTTGAAGAACTCAACTTATGGATTCCTCATATGAAGGAACTAGGAGTCACTGCTGTCTACATTGGTCCCCTCTTTGAATCCAGCACCCACGGGTATGACACCAAGGATTACCAAAAAGTGGACCGCCGTCTCGGAAGCAACGAGGATTTTGCTCACTTTGTATCCCTCTGTCATCAGGCAGGGATTCGGGTGGTCGTAGATGGTGTGTTTAACCATTCTGGCAGAGAATTTTTTGCCTTCCGTGACATTCAGGAGAAGCGGGAGGCTTCTCCCTATCGGGATTGGTACAAGGGTGTGAATTTTGGCTGGGGCAGCCCTCTCGGCGATTCCTTCGGCTATGAGGCGTGGCAGGGGCATTATGAGCTTCCCTGCTTCAATCTTCGCAATCCAGCCGTATCCAACTATCTCTTTGATGTGATTCAGTACTGGGTCGATGCCTTCGACATTGACGGCATCCGCTTGGACTGTGCCAATATCCTAGACTTCTCCTTTATGGAAGAGATGAGACGGCGTACCACACAGATGAAGGATGATTTTTGGCTGATGGGAGAGGTAATTCACGGCGAGTATGGCCGTTGGGTGAGACCTTCCATGCTGCACTCTGTCACAAACTACGAGCTGCATAAGAGCATCTACTCGGCTCACAATGACCACAACTACTTCGAGCTTGCTCACAATGTACGGCGACTGGAAGCCATAGCTCCCTTCCTTTATACCTTTGTGGACAATCACGATGAGGACCGCATTGCCAGCAAGCTCCTTCTAAGGGAACATCTTCCCTTGGTTTATCTCTGCCTCTTCACCCTCCCTGGCATCCCTTCCATCTATTATGGAAGTGAGTGGGGGATTGAGGGAAGACGCAGCCGAACGAGCGATGAGGCTCTTCGTCCCAAAATTGACCTCACACAGCTTCAGACAGAGCGTGCAACAAACTGGGATTTTTCCCTTGAAGCTTTGATTTCTACCCTGTCTAAACTTCACTCTTCCCACCGTGCCTACCACGCCGGAAGCTACAAGGAGCTGCTTTTGACCAACCGCCAATATGCCTTCGCCCGTGAAAAGGACGGCGAGGTGATGATCAGTGCTGTCAACAACGATGACAAAGACGCACAGCTTTTCATCCCTCTCCCTTGTCCAATATCGGGCAATACTCTCACCGACCTCATCAGTGGGCAGGAATTTTTGGTGGAGAACGGAAAACTCGTTGTAAATTTAACAAAGTATCAGGGCATTGTTGTGAATGCCAGTCCGACATCCTAGCTAGGCGAATAAAGCAAAAGCGGGAAAGGATTCATCGATAACAGGCAAAAAGAACTAGGGGAGGATAATCCATTATGCCAAAGGCAAAAAAACATGAGACCGGTTTTATTACGGAGACCGACCGTTATCTGTTTGGTAACGGCACGCACTATGAGATTTATGATAAATTGGGAGCACATCCCAAGGAACTGAAAAAACAAAAGGGCATGTACTTCGCTGTCTGGGCACCACACGCTGCAGCCGTTTCCCTCGTGGGCGACTTTAATCACTGGGATCCCGAGGCCAATCCCATGCTCTATCTGGGAGAGCCAGGTTTTTATGAAATTTTTATCCCCAATCTTGGCTGTGGGGCACTGTATAAGTATGCCATCACCACCAAAACCGGTAAGATTCTCTACAAGGCAGATCCCTTTGCCTTCCAATCCGAGTATCGTCCAGGGACAGCATCCATCACCACCGACCTCTCCCATTTTGTTTGGAGCGACGCTGCTTGGATGGAAAAACGCAAAAAGAAGAATATGCCCAAAGAGGCTCTCTCCATCTATGAAGTACATATCGGCTCTTGGAAAAAACAAAATCGGGAAGAAAAAGATGGCTTTTATACCTACAAGGAGGCCGCACACGAGCTGGCAGCCTACGTCAAGGATATGGGCTACACCCATGTAGAACTTATGGGCATTGCCGAGCATCCCTTTGACGGCTCTTGGGGCTACCAAGTGACCGGTTATTTTGCTCCCACCTCCCGCTACGGAACTCCGCAGGATTTTATGTACTTTGTCAATTACATGCACAAAAAGGGCATAGGTGTCATCCTCGACTGGGTTCCAGCTCACTTCCCAAAGGATGCCCACGGCCTTGCTGACTTTGACGGCGAAGCTCTCTTTGAGTATGCTGACCCCAGAAAGGGCGAGCATCCCGATTGGGGAACCAAAGTCTTTGACTATGGCAAATATGAGGTTTCGGATTTTCTCATCAGCAATGCGTTGTATTGGATTGAGCGTTATCATGTGGATGGACTGCGTGTGGATGCTGTGGCTTCCATGCTCTATCTGGACTATGGCAGACAGAATGGGCAATGGGTACCGAACCAATATGGCGGCAACCAAAATCTGGAAGCCATCGAGTTCTTCAAACACTTAAACAGCGTGCTGACCGGCCGCACTCCGGGGGCGATGATGATTGCCGAGGAGTCCACCGCTTGGCCAAAGGTAACAGGAAAACCAGAGGAGGGCGGACTTGGCTTCACCTTCAAATGGAACATGGGCTGGATGCATGATTTCCTGGAATATATGAAACTGGATCCCTACTTCCGCAAGTTCAATCACAATAAGATGACCTTCGGTATGACCTACGCAACCAGTGAGAATTACATCCTTACCCTCTCCCACGACGAGGTGGTACATTTAAAGTGCTCCATGATCAACAAAATGCCCGGTCTCTACGATGACAAATTCGCCAACCTAAAAGCTGGCTACACCTTTATGATGGGACATCCAGGCAAAAAATTGCTGTTTATGGGACAGGACTTCGCCCAGCTCCATGAGTGGGACGAAAAAGTGGGCTTAGATTGGCACCTTTGCGGGGAAGAAAAACACAGAGATATGCAGGAGTATGTCAAGGGATTGCTTCATATTTATAAGTCCTATCCGGCTCTCTACTCACTGGACAACGACTGGAATGGCTTCTCTTGGATCAATGCAAACGATGGCGACCGCAGCATCTTCAGCTTTGTGCGCCGAGATGAGACTGGCAAAAAGAATTTGCTCTTTGTCTGCAATTTCACGCCAGTGGAGCGTTTGGATTACCGTGTGGGAGTTCCCAAAAAGGGCAGCTACACCCGTATCTTGGACAACGAACATGGAATGTACGGTCTGCGGGAGAAGAAATTGGTTCTGCGTGCCTCCAAAAGCGAGTGCGACGGCCAAGCGTATTCCATCGCCTACCCACTTCCAGCTTACGGGACGGCCATCTTCCGCTTCAACTAAAAAGGGTCGTCCTCTGCCGGACAATACCTGTTTATTTTTTCACAATTTTTTTACTTTGTTTAAATTTTATAATTTTTTAAGAAAACTCTGTACATTTTCAGCAAAATGTAGTAAAATTAGGATATCCCACATCAATCATGGAAGGAGAGGTTTACTATGGCAAAAGATTTCATTTCTAAGAGTGCTACCAAAAGTGTATATCGCGATGGCGATGTTGCAGTCAAGGAATTCTGCGAGGGCTTCCCAAAGGCAGAGGTGCTGAACGAGGCTCTGGTGACAGCTCGTGTTGAGGAGCTGGAGGACATCAACGTTCCTAAGACCTTGGGTGTTACCGTAAAGGACGGAAAATGGTCTATCACAAAAGAATTTATCGAAGGACCGACTCTCGAGACTCTGATGAAGGAGAATCCGGACAAGATGAACGAGTATATGAATCAATTCGTGGATTTACAGCTGTTGATTCATTCCAAAAATTGCCCTCTGTTAAATAAATTGAAAGATAAGATGATTCGTCAGATTAACGAGCTGCCTGAGATTTCAGACTCCGTTCGTTATGAGCTTTTGACTCGTCTGGATGGTATGCCAAAACATACCAAACTGTGCCATGGCGATTTTAACCCCAGCAACATCATTGTAAATCCAGATGGAAAAATGTATGTGCTTGACTGGGTGCACGCCACACAGGGAAATGCAAGTGCGGATGTAGCAAGAACGTATCTTCTGTTCTCTCTTCAGGACAAAAAGCTGGCTGATATGTATTTAGACCTCTTCTGTGAAAAGACAGCAACGGCAAAGCGTTATGTGCAGAAGTGGCTTCCTATCGTAGCCGCTGCACAGTTGACCAAGAAGCGTCCAGAGGAGCAGGAACTGCTGCAGAGCTGGATTAACGTTTGCGAGTATCAATAGGCCTTTCAGAGCAAAAGCACTTGCAACTTCTCTCCTGTTTTTTGCAGGAAAAGATTTTGTAAGTGCTTTCAAATTTTAATCTGTGTTCTGAATAGAGAAACACCCTCATCCGGGGAAGATGAGGGTGTTTCATTTGCCTGCTTGTTACAGGCATATGCCCCAGGGAAAGGGCTGGCAAAGGTTTACTATCATACATAGGTGTGTCCTATATACTGACTACATCATATATGAAAATTCAAAAAAAAGCAATAGTTTTTTAAAAAAAATTGTAAGCGTTTACATTTTTTATGCTTAGTTAGCACTTTCCGGTGCCAGATACTTCACAACATCATCTATCTTGCTTTCCACCGCAAGGATACCGTGAGTCAACCACACTCTGGAGTCCACCTCATAAATGTTTCCAGTCTGTACGGCTGGTACATTCTGCCACAACGGGTCTGCCTTGATGGAATCAAAGCGTTCACGAGCTGCTGCAACATTCTCATCCGAAGCGGTTCCGTATCCAGCTACCACAAAAATATGCTTTGCTGTCAAATCTGGCAGACTCTCCATAGAAATCGCAAGACTCTCTGCCTTGTCATACTCAATTGCCTTTGGATCTGGTGTCAATCCCAACTCATCATAGAGGAATCTACTCATATCATTGCTGGAGTACGGATACAGGCGGATTTCCTTCTGCATAATCCGAAGCATCGCTACCTCTTCTCCAGCTACCGCACTCAATTTTTCCTTTGCTGCTGCAATTTTATCTCCGTATTCCACAAGGCGAGCTTCCGCTTCCTCTTCCATTCCCAAAGCCTTTCCTAAAGCCAAGATGGAGCTGGCTGGTGTTTGAAGATGAAAAGCAATCGTAGGTGCAATCGCACTCAACTCGTCGTAAACCGACTGGTCAAAGGAGTCACGAATGACAATCAAATCTGGCTGATAGGAAAGCACCTGCTCCAGATTCACGGTGTTGGCTTCCTCGTCCACTGCGATGTTTCCGATTCCCAAAGCATTGATTTTCTCTTCCAGATAATACCCTTTGATGTTCTGGCAAGCTACCATATCCGCTCCCAAGGCCAGCATCAAATCTTCCAATTTCAGGCACACCACTCTCTCCGGATTCTCCGGCACCACCGTCTCCCCATACTTATGGGAAACCACGGTCTGTCCTGCTTCGTTCTGGTACACCATCTCGTCTACTTCTTTTCTTCCCTGCAAGCTTGCACTGGAGACGGCATCGCTCTTTGCTTCTGTCTGGCTCTCCGCAACTGTGCTTTCTGCTGTTGTACTCTCTGCACTGCTCTCGGCACTTTGGCTTGTCTCCTGTGTGCTGCTCTCGGAAACCGCTACCGTAGTCTCTGTGCTGGAAGTCGTACCAGAGCAAGCACCTAAAAGCAGAGCCGACACTGCCATAGCTCCCAAAAGTCCTGTCATTTTTCTCATAATTCTCATATGCTTAATATCCTCCATTCCACATTTTTCTTTTCTGTCCTTCGTATCTGCGGCGAATCCCCTCTCTATCGGTGAAATTCCGTTACTCCGTACCCAAAACGGTGTCTAGCGGTACACAGAGCGGTTTCCCGCTATAGGCATCTGTCAAAATATCTGCCACAACACCGAATACCTCTCGGCAAACCTGTGCGGTCACAACCTCCTGCGGAGTCCCCTGACTCACAATTTTTCCTGCTTTGATGGCAATGATATGGTCCGCAAAGCGGGTGGCATGGTTCAAATCATGCACGATCATCACTATGGTTCTGCCGAATTCCTCATTCAACTTTTTCAACAGTTTCATGACTTCCAACTGATGTGCCATGTCCAAAAAAGTCGTCGGTTCGTCCAAAAACATGATGTCCGTATCCTGTGCAATGCACATCGCAATCCACGCACGCTGCCTCTGTCCGCCGGAGAGCTGGTCTAAGGGTCTTTGAGCAAATTCTGTGATGGAAGTCACCTGCATCGCACGAGCGATAATCTCCTCATCCTTTTGATTCAAACGACCAAAACCAGCCTTGTGCGGGGAACGGCCGTAGGAAATCAATTCCTTCACCGTCAAGCCTTCCGGAGCTTCCGGATTCTGCGGCAACACCGAGAGACGTTTTGCCAATTCCTTGGTCGGTTGGCTGTGAATGGCTTTTCCATCTAATACAATCTGTCCTCTCACCGGAGCCATCAGGCGGCACATGGTCTTTAATATCGTAGATTTTCCGGAACCATTGGCTCCTATGAGAGCCGTTATTTTTCCAGCAGGAATTTCAACCGACAAATCTTCCACTATCATACGCTTTCCATAAGCTATGTCCGTATGTTCTGCATAGAAACTCATAGTTCACCTCCCTTCCAAGTCAGCTGTTCTTCTGCTTATGCTTCTTCCTATCCCTTCTTGGATGTAATCAATATATATAAGAAATAAGGGGCACCAATCAGGGAAACCACAATGCCTAGGAGCAGCTCCTTGGGGGCAATGATGGTTCTTGCCACCAAGTCCGCTGCCAAAAGCAGCACAGCACCAGTCAGGGCGGCTGCCGGAATGCTTCGAGCATGGTTCGGTCCCACCAGACTTTTTGCTAGGTGCGGGCACACCAAACCGATAAAGCCTATGGTTCCTCCCACCGCTACGCAGGCGGCTGCCAAGGCAGTCGCCAGTATCAGAGCCACCAGACGACTGCGTCCCAAAGAACTTCCCAGACCAATGGCAACCCCATCGCTTAGATGCAGCAAATTCAGCATCGAAGCGCGGTAGACAAAGAAGGGAACGATGCAAAGCCACGGAAGCAACACCAACACATGCTTCCAGCTATTTCCGTACACGCTTCCAATCAACCATGTATTGACGGAATTGTACTGCTCCGGAGAGAGTCTCACCGTCAAAATCATATCCAACGCATGAATGCCAGAAGTCACGGAAATGCCCACCAAAACCAAACGCATCGGAGAGATTGGCCTTCCCTTTTTGTTCGCCAACGCATAAATCAAAAGAGCTGTCAGCAAAGCTCCTACGAGGGCCGCAAAAGGAAGAACCAAGATTCCAAATGCCTTTTGGGAAGACTCAAAAAAAGTAAAAATCAGAACGGAAATTCCCGCTCCCGCATTCACTCCCAAAAGGTCCGGACTGGCCAGTGCATTCTTGGAGATGGTTTGAAAAATAGTTCCCGATACCGCAAGACCGGCTCCCACCAAGATAGCTAGGACAATACGCACCAGACGAAATTGATAGACGATGAGCTGCTGCTCCCTGCTTCCCTTTCCCAGAAATACCGCCAAAATTTCGGATAGACTCAGCTTGGTATAACCAGCTTGTAAGCTGACAAAAAAGAGCAAAACCAGCAGAATGGCCATGATTGCCAAAATACCAAAAAATTGTGCCAAAGACTGCTTTTTTTCTTCTCTCTGTTTTGTGCTTCTCAATTCCTTCTTCCTCCTTTCTTCGCTATTTTTTGGTTGCCAGATAGATGAAAAACGGCACTCCAATCAAAGAAGTCACGGCTCCTACCGGTGTCTCAAACGGAGGGTTGATGGAGCGGGCTACGATATCTGCCAGCAAAACCAACAGCCCACCACTCACGATGGTAAGAGGAATCACTCTTCGATAATCTGAGCCTATCACCGCACACACGGCATGGGGCACAATCAAACCCACAAAGCCAATCGGACCTGCCACGGCTACCGCAGAGCCTGCCAGCAGCAGCACCGCCACACAGGCCAACAGGCGAATCCACGCTGTCTTCCCTCCCAGACCGACCGCTACCTCATCCCCAAGGCTTAAAAGAGTGACCGATTTGGAGAGGGCAAGAGCCAAAAGGAGTCCTGCCACCGTCCACGGAAGCAACAAAGCAGCCTGCTCCGGTCTCACACCAGAGATTCCTCCTGCATTCCAGAAGGTAAGGTCCTGCGATATCTTGAATGCCACAGCCAAGGCTTGACTGAAAGCATTGAACAGGGCGGCAATGGCCGTTCCTGTGAGAGCCAGTCGCACCGGTGAGCTTCCAAAACTGCCCATGGAACCGATTCCAAAAATAAAAACACTGGCCACCGCAGCTCCCGCAAAGGAAAACAGTACGGTTTCGTTAAAGCCTGCTGCGGGATGTACCACCATTGCCAAAGCCAATCCAAGAGCGGCTCCTGCATTGATTCCCAGCACAGAGGGGCTGGCCATGGGATTGCGGGTTGCCGCCTGCATCAAGGCTCCGGAAGCCGCAAAGCTGGCTCCCACCGCCAAAGCTGTGACGGTGCGAGGCAAACGCAGCGTGCGGACGATCACCTGATTGCTGTCCGTCACATCGTACTCAAACAAGGCTTTCCAGATTATCTCCGGTGCAATTTGCTTGGCGCCGATGTTCACTGAGAGAACAAAGGCCCCGACAATCATCACAACAACGATTGCTGTGCTCAGACAAGTTCTGAGAAAATAATTGTGTGCTTGTGTTTGCATGGCTGTCAATCACCTTTCCTAAAAGATACCATTTCTAGTTAGTATTGACTAACTAGAAATATGTATCTATTTATATATGTTCTTTGGGCTTATGTCAAGTATTTTTTTCCATACTTTTCCATATTTTCCATAAAATCCTTTCGTTCATCTTAAGAAAAAATTTATATGCCTTTTCTTGCTATATAGTGTATACTTAACTCAAATACGGATATTGACTAGTTTTTTGCGAAACGGAGGCGATTTTTATGATGCAAACCATCTTAGTTTGTGATGACGATAAACAGATTGTAGAAGCGATTGATATTTACCTAAGCAGCGAAGGCTTTCGTGTCCTAAAGGCCTACGATGGCTTTGAGGCACTGGAACTTCTGGAAAAAGAGAGTGCGGATTTATTGATTATCGATGTGATGATGCCCGGATTGGATGGCATACGAACCACCCTAAAGATTCGGGAAAGCAGCAGCATCCCCATCATCATTCTCTCTGCCAAGTCCGAGGATACCGATAAAATTCTGGGACTCAACATCGGAGCGGATGACTACCTCACCAAGCCCTTTAACCCACTGGAACTGGTTGCACGCGTCAAATCTCAACTGCGGCGTTATACACAGTTGGGAAATATGAATCAACAGGGCGGCAACCATATTTTTAAGTGCGGCGGGCTTCAGATCAACGATGAGAACAAAGAAGTTACGGTGGATGGCGAACCCATCAAACTGACCCCCATCGAGTACAACATTCTCTTTCTTCTTGTCAAGAATGCAGGAAAGGTATTCTCCATCGACCAGATTTATGAGCAAATCTGGAACGAGGAGGCCATAGGTGCGGACAACACCGTAGCCGTACATATCCGCCACATCCGTGAGAAAATTGAGATTAACCCTAGAGAGCCTCGCTATCTGAAGGTCGTCTGGGGGGTCGGATACAAAATTGAAAAACAATAATCCACACACACCGAGGTTTTTATGAATACAACACGACTTTCTTTTCAAGCACGCAAATTTTTTCTTCTGGTCGTCCACTTTCTCTTCATCGCAGCTGCCCTGACCAGTATCGGCTTTTTGTACCACAACGAGCACTACGGTCAGGGGATCTCATGGCTCAAAACAGAACACTACGAGGACACAGTGGCCTTCTCCAATCAAGTAAAAAAGGACGCATGGCGGGTCTTTCAGTATGCACAATGTCGGGATGCCTTTGAGACCAACGGGAATGTGGATTACTCCCGCATTGTTGCGGATGTCTACTACGGTCCTGGCGATGAACGCAGCTACAGCCTAAATGAGTTCATTCTCTATGCAAAGTCTCACGGCTATTATCTGGACTCCAACTGGGAGCTTGCCTTTGAGGAAACTGCTCTCTCCGGCAAGGACAACGAGACTTTTTTGGTGGATTGGAAGGCCTATGACCCTAAATACAGCACCGATGACTTGGATGCCACACAGACCGACGCTGCTAAAATGACTATGGAAGAGCTATCCAAAGAAGTTCTCACTTACTTGGGAGCTTATTATTATGTGAATCATAATTTTCTTTACGTTCCATCCAACTTTTATTTTCACATCGTGTATCAGGATGTGGAATCGGAGCTTCCCTCTTCCTGCAGCAACTCGGTTGGCCTTTCCATAGACGAGCTGAAGTCTCTAGGAAAGTATGTCTACATTGCCAGCAACCTGCCCAACGACATCACGAACTTCACCCAACCCATTCACTCCCTGAATGCGATTGCGGAGGAGGCCGCCCCTTACGATGAGGGCAGCTATGAGATTATGCTGGCAGTGAATACTTCCTACCCATACACAGATGCCTACAGCGAGGCCAATGCCACGTACAGCGTAATACGGGACATTTATATCCGCAGCCTTGTTGTGACTGCCATCAGTCTTCTGGTATGCCTCGTCACCTTTCTCCTTCTTATGGCTCTCTCCGGACACACAGGCCGCGGCAAGGAGATTCACCTGCATAAGTTTGATGAAATCAAGGTGGAACTGTTTTTGTTTTTCTGCCTTTTGGGAACCCTCGCTGCCCTTGCTCTCTACCAGAGAATAGGAACCAAGCTCATCCATCTTTTGGTTCCCCTGAGCCATTGGTACTATTGGGAGAATATCCTGCGGCTTCTGGTCTACTATATGGCGGCTTTCTTTGCCGGTTTTGGCCTGCTGCGCCGCTACAAGGCAAAAACTCTAGCCCAAAACAGCATGACTTCCGACTGCATCCATGCGTTTCGGCTTTCCATGTCCCGCAAGACCTTTACCCTGCTTCTGCTGGCAGGAAGCTTTGGCTATCTTCTTTTGAATTCCTTCCTTCTTGGCAGCACCCTCTACCTTTTCTGGTTCTTTAGCGGGCAGGGCATCCGTTGGTTCTGCATTCCTTTGTTCTTGCTTTGGTTTGGTTTCAATGCCTTTGTTCTCTATCGTCTCCTGACGCAGGCGATGCAGAATGACAAGCTCAACGCTGCCTTGCAGCATCTCTCTGCCGGTGAGACCAGCTACAAAGTGGCCTCCGAGGAGTTCAGCGGAAAACAAAAAGAGCTTGCACAGACCATCAACAACATCAGCACTGGGCTGGAGGCAGCCCTACAGGAAAAAGTGAGAAGCGAACGTCTGAAAGCCGATTTGATTACCAATGTCTCCCATGACATTAAGACTCCTCTCACTTCCATCATCAACTACGTGGATTTAATCAAGAGAGAACACATCAGCGACCCTAAGATTTTGGGCTATCTGGATATCTTGGAGCAGAAATCGCAGAGACTGAAAAATCTGACCGAAGATTTGGTGGAGGCTTCCAAGGCCAGCTCTGGCAATGTCAAATTGGACATCATGGACATTGATTTGGTGGAGTTGGTTCAGCAAACCACCGGAGAGTTCGAGGAGAAGTTTGCTTCCCGAAATCTCAGTTTAGTGATGGGGCTGCCAAAGCATAGCCTCTTCATCTCTGCGGATGGACGGCGGATGTGGCGGATTTTAGAAAATCTCTATAACAATGCTTTTAAGTACGCAATGGAGCAGAGCCGTGTCTACGTGGATGTCTTTGCAGAGGGTGAATTTGTTTATTTTACCATCAAAAATACCTCCTCCTACCCGCTCAACATTCGGCCAGACGAGCTGACGGAACGTTTTGTGAGAGGCGATGTGTCACGCAGCACTGAGGGCAGTGGTCTTGGACTTTCCATCGCGAGAAGCCTGACAGAACTGCAAAATGGCCGCTTCACCATCTATATTGACGGGGATTTGTTCAAAGCGGAGCTTCGCTTCCCCATAAAGAACATGCCAGCATAAAGCAAGAGGAATCAAGGTCTGCTTGAGACTTTGA
This sequence comes from bacterium, assembly GCA_030524485.1. Lineage (GTDB taxonomy): Bacteria > Bacillota > Clostridia > Lachnospirales > Lachnospiraceae > CAJMNU01. Next base: position 12,356 of record JAUNGR010000047.1, read on the forward strand.
TTCCTCCCTTTTTTGGCTT
>JAUNGR010000047.1:12384-18698 GCA_030524485.1 bacterium
TTTTATTCTTTTTTGGTTTTTATTCTTTTTTTAGAGAGCCTTGCTTCTAGTGCAAAACTCCGCTTTCATCCGGTGTGAAGGTTCTTGCCTCGGTCAGCATCCTGCCATCCTCTAACAGATAATAGGTATTTCCATTTACCGTCACAAAACCAGTCAGCATCCTGCCACTCTCCGGATTCAAATAATACCAGCTTCCGCCCTCCAAAATCCAGCCTTTTTGTCTCTCATCGTCCTGATAAAAGTACCAGTTTTCCTCTTCCTTCTGCCATCCGTCTTTTTTTAGCGGAATCCGCTTTGCTTCGCTGCCGTTCTCCTCTTCCAAAATCACCTGTGAGGGACTGCTCGGGAGTTGCTCCTCACTCTCATTCCCTCCTATCTGTCCATCCGCAAAAATCACAATCTTTTCTGCTACCTCTGGCTGTGCCGCCGTCGTCCAAACCAAGAATTGCGTTCCTGGAAGCAGGGAGGTCGGATAAACCATATTGCGGGTCAGATATGGCAGCATCGTGGTGTCGGACTGAATGGTATATTCCTCTCCGGAAACGGTCTCCACCACATAGGTTCCGTTGGATTCGTCCACCAGACTCTCCACTCTCTCCAACATCGGAGCCTTAAAGTCTGCCGGAATCTGTCCCACAATCAAAATCGCATGTGTCTGGGGCGGCAAACTCAAAGCCATCGCCGGACTGGTATAGGCATACACGCCCTCCCCATCCGTCAAACCATCCACCCCGATTGGAAATCCATTCACCGCATCCAAAATCAGCGTCTCATCTGAGAGATGGAGAATGATTTCTCCCTGCTCCTGTGTGTTTAAAATAAGCTGCTCCGTCCCATCCTTTTCTATCGTGCCGTAAAAGCTTACTGGCTCCAAGGTCACTGTCTTTTCCTCCGCCATACTCACCATACTGCCTCCGGCTATCAGCATCGCCATACATGCTGCTCCCACCAATGCTGAAATCATCTTTTTTATCATCCTATTCGCCTCCTGCTTGTCTCGCTACTAACTTTTTACTAATCTCAATCATTAGCATAACACACTTTAAGGCTTTTTCCTATAAAGCTTTCCTTATTAAATTCTTACTTTTTGCTATCCAAAACTCCTGTGTAGGCAGCCAAAAGTTTCCATGTCTGCTCCATTGCCGAAATATGCGTTCTCTCCATACCATGAGAGGCACTGACTCCCTGACCTATCAAAGCTCCCCGAATGTCATTGCCTGCCTTGAGTGCAGCGGATACATCTGAGCCGTAGTGGGGAAAAATATCCACGGTATAGTCAATGTCATACTCCTTCGCCAAAGCAATCAGACGGTTTGTCATATCAAAATCATAGGGACCTGAGGAATCTTTTGCACAGATGGAAACTGCATACTCATTTCCATTTAAATCATCTCCGATGGCTCCCATGTCAATCGCCAAAAACTCCTCAATGTCCTGCGGAATCGCACTGCCTCCAAAGCCTACTTCCTCATAATTGCTAATCAAAATACGCAGAGTTTGCTCTGGTTTTTTCTGATTTTCTGATAAATATTTTAAATATGCCAGAATCACCGCAACAGAAGCCTTATCATCCAGATGTCTTGACTTGATAAATCCACTCTCTGTGTACTCAAATTTGGGTGCAAAGCTTATGAAATCTCCAGCTCCAATGCCCAGTTTTTTTACATCTTCATCGCAGAATACTCTCTCATCCAGCCGCACTTCCATATTTTTTTCCTTTCTCTCCAAGCTACGGGCATTATCAAAAGTGTGCACCGAAGGAGCAACCGTTTGAATCGTACCGCTAAATTCCTTTCCCTCTCTTGTCAAAATCTGGCAGTAACTTCCCTCAATTGCTTCCATCATAAAGCCGCCCACCGGAACAATCGCCAGTGTCCCATCTTTTCTGACCGCACGCACCATCGCTCCCAAGGTATCCGCATGAGCCGAAACTCCCAACACTCGCTCGGTTCTTCCTTCTACCGAAATCAACAGACCTCCCTTCCGATTATAGCCTGTTTGATACCCAAAGGAAGCTGCCTCCTGCTCTATCACCTGCAACACTCGCTTGGTATATCCAGAAGGACTGGGAATGTTCACAATTTTCTCCAAAAAACGGAGCATATAGCCGCTCTCCTTGCAACTCCACTCTTTCTTTCCTCTCTCAAACAAATTTTCTGCCATGTCTACTTGGCTCCTTTCTTTTTTTTGCTATTTCTCTTTTGGTTTTTTGCTGTTTGTAGCCTTTTTCATTATAGCAATTGAACTCCACTTGTAAAGTATCGCACAAAAAAGAAAGGAGCCAAGTAACTATTTACAAGCCTTTGTTTCCTATGGTATTCTTAAGATAAATTCATATGATTCGCCTGCGGCGAATCACCACTATACATGAAAGAAACGGATTAGAAAGAAAGGTGTTACTATGAGTGAGAAAAGCTATCGTCTGGAACACGATTCCCTTGGGAGTAAGGAAGTTCCATCAGATGCTTACTATGGGGTACAAACTCTCCGTGCATCTGAAAACTTTTACATCACCGGCTTAACCATGCATCCTGAACTCATCAACAGCGTTGCCCAAATCAAAAAAGCGGCAGCCATCACCAACTTCGAGATTGGAGAATTGGACCGTCGCCGCACCGATGCGATTGTGAAGGCCTGTGATGAGATTATTTCAGGAAAGCTACACGAACAATTCATCGTGGACCCCATTCAAGGCGGTGCCGGCACTTCCCTCAACATGAATGCCAATGAAGTGATTGCCAACCGTGCTTTGGAACTGTTGGGGAAGGAAAAGGGAAGCTATCATATCATCAATCCAAATGACCATGTAAATTATGGACAATCAACGAATGATGTCTTTCCTTCCTGTGGTCGAATGACCGCTCTTCGTCTCATTTGCCAAGCCCAAGAACAACTTCGCCGCCTTTACGATGCCTTACAAAAAAAGGCCAATGAATTTGACCATGTGATTAAAATGGGACGCACCCAGCTTCAGGATGCCGTTCCCATTCGTCTTGGACAGGAATTTCGTGCCTACAGCAATGCGATTATGCGTGATATCAATCGCTTTGAAAATGCCAAAGATGAGATGAGTGTCCTCAATCTTGGAGGCACGGCAATCGGAACTGGTTTGAATGCGGATGTGCAGTATCTTCATCGTGTTGTTAAAAATATTTGCTCCATTTCCGGTTTAAATTTGGTACAATCTTACGATTTAATTGATGCCACCCAGAATCTGGATGCTTATGTCACCGTGTCCGGCATCACGAAATCTTGTGCTGTAAACCTCTCCAAGATGTCCAATGACCTGCGTTTGATGTCCTCCGGTCCCAGAACGGGACTTGGCGAAATCAATCTGCCTGCACGCCAAAACGGTTCCTCCATCATGCCCGGAAAAATCAATCCCGTCATTCCGGAAGTTGTCAATCAAGTCTCTTTTAACATCATTGGCAACGATATGACCATTACCATGGCTGCAGAAGCCGGACAGCTGGAATTAAATGCCTTTGAACCGATTATCTTCTATAATTTGTTCCAATCCATAGAGACCTTAACCTTCGCCGTAAAGACCTTAGTGGATAATTGTATCGTGGGCATCACCGCCAACGAGGAACACTGCCGTGACCTTGTGGATAACAGCATTGGCATTGTCACTGCCATCTGTCCTTATGTCGGCTACGATAAGGCTTCTTTGGTTGCTAAGGAAGCTCTGGCCACAAATATGCGTGTGCGAGATTTGATTCTTCGAGACAATCTCATTCCTGAGGAACAAATTGATGAAATTTTAAATCCCTACACAATGACCGAACCCGGCATACTCGGAAAACCAGAACTTCCATTTTCCTGATTCCGAATGCCTTTTTCTCCAACACCCAATCCAAGAACCTTTGAACTCTTTTTTCAAAGGTTCTTTTTTGCATCGATTTCTTTTATCCATTGCATCAGACGGATACCATCCTCCACCCCACATTGATATAAATATTCTTGTTCCTCCCCCAACTCCTCCACCAGTTCATCCATTTTCTCTCGCAAATCCTGTAATATCCTTCTTTTTTCTCTCTTTTGTTCGCTTTCTTCTCCTTCTTCCTCACAGAAACACTCCATTTTTTGTAGGAGTGCTTCTATGTCCTCTCCCTGTTCTTCTTTCTCCTGCTCTCTTTTCTGTTCTGCCTCTTTTTTCTTTTTTTCTTGTAATTTTATTTGAATTCTCTCTGCTATCAGAAATTTTTCAAATTCTATCTTATCTTTCATACCTCTCTACTCCTTTTTTCAAATTATTTGTTTGTTTTATAGATTTCCCCACTGTTCTAAAATTTATAAAAAAATATCGTTATTTTAAGGAGTCTATTTTGAAAAAAGAGTATGTTATACTTCATTTACAAGGAAAGCATAGGTTACCATAATAGAAGGAAAAATGCATCTTAATTTTCTTAAAAATTTTTTTAAATTTTTCAAAAAAAATGATTGACATTTTTAAAATCCTATTATATAATACTCCATGTCGTCAGGGAAAACCAAGAACGACAAGAGAAAAAAGCACCTTTAGCTCAGTTGGTAGAGCAGTAGACTCTTAATCTATTTGTCCAGGGTTCGAGTCCCTGAAGGTGCACGAAAGGTACTGATTTTGCAATTCAAATTGCGGGGTCGGTGCTTTTTTGTTGTCTCTTTCCAGATAATTTGTTCTATTTCTTTACCCCCTCCCCTTGCAAATCAAAAACTTCCGTATTATAATAAAACTGTCGTCAAAAACATCTACAGATTCGTCAAAGACGAGTCCGGTCCTTTTAGGACTACAAAAAGGAAAGAGAGGTACTAATAGGTATGCGAAAACGAAAACCATGGAAAAAAGGATGTGCACTGGGATTGGCAGTTGCAATGGCAACGGCAAGTGTACCAAGCGTAGCCTTTGCTGTTGAACCAGAAGTTCAACTGAATGGAACAGAAGTTTCCGGAGAAGACGCTGTTTTGGACAGCAATGATACGAATGACAGCAATACCACTTTGGATGGCAGTGATGTAAGCGACAGTGAAGAGACGACCACTGGCAATGCCGAAGAGGAAAATGCTACGGAGGAGACAGAGGCTTCCCAAGAAGAAACCACAGAGTCGAACACTGAGGAAGAAGAGGGAATTACCCCCCCTCACTGACACGGAATCGGAATCGCTTTCTGAAAATCTGATTGCGGAAGAGCTGCCAGATTTAGAAGAAGCACTCACCGAGCAAATCGCTCATGTACAGTTCGTATATGAGGGTGAAGTGGTTGCAGTTGGCGATTACTTCGTAATGGCTGCCGGAGATGGTTCGTTCAATCTGGAAGAATTAAAGGAGTACGTACCGGAGGGTTATACCTTCACTCTGACTGGTCAAGGGGACGTTAAGACTCCTGAGATCGTGATTGAACTCACTAAGACGGACGAAGAGCCTCAGGTCGTAGACCGCACAGTGACTGTAAACTTTAACATTGACACGGAGAAGGGTGCTTTTGTAGATACCCCTGAGCTTACAACCGTAACGATGTCAGAGCTTCCAGAATTTAGCGAAGAGCAGTATGCTATCCCGCAGGTTGTGGCTAAGGACGGCTGGAAGTTCGTTGGCTGGAAAGGACAAGGTGCCGACGTAATTAACTGGGGTGCAGATGCTAAGACCTTTGGCGTAAGCGGACTTGCATTCTTCCAAGAAGGAGAATTAGTTGGATACGCATCTGTTGACGCGGTATTTGAAGCAGTAGAGGAAGAAAAGGAAGAGCTCACCGAGCAAATCGCTCATGTACAATTTGTATATGAGGGTGAAGTGGTTGCAGTTGGCGATTACTTCGTAATGGCTAACGGAGATGGTTCATTCAATCTGGAAGAATTAAAGAAGTACGTACCGGAAGGTTATACCTTCACTCTAGCTGGCGAAGAGAGTGTTAATACTCCTCAGATCGTGATTGAACTCACTAAGACGGACGATGAGCCTCAGGTCGTAGACCGCACAGTGACTGTAAACTTTAGCATTGACACGGAGAAGGGTGCTTTTGTAGAGACCCCTGATCAGAAAACCGTAACGATGTCAGAGCTTCCAGAATTTAGCGAAGAGCAGTATGCTATCCCGCAGGTTGTGGCTAAGGACGGCTGGAAGTTCGTTGGCTGGAAAGGACAAGGTGCCGACGTAATTAACTGGGGTGCAGATGCTAAGACCTTTGGCGTAAGCGGACTTGCATTCTTCCAAGAAGGAGAATTAGTTGGATACGCATCTGTTGACGCGGTATTTGAAGCAGTAGAGGAAGAAAAGGAAGAGCTCACCGAGCAAATCGCCCATGTACAGTTCGTATTTGAGGGTGAAATGGTTGCTG
>JAUNGR010000048.1 GCA_030524485.1 bacterium
CCACAGCCTATCTGGTGAATGACACTTACAATCCATTTTTGTAATTCCGTATTTAGCAGGATGATAGAAGAAGGGGATAGAAGAAGGAGACAAAGATGCAGCAAACACCTACAAAGCGAATGCGTAGCCTGACGGCGGGACTGCTTTCCACCTGCATATTGGCGGCTGCGTTTGGCTTTTTGATTGTTAAGAAACAGGAATTTTCAACCAATGAGAACCGCTATCTGGCTGCGATGCCGAAGTTGACTTGGGAGGCGGTGCGAGAAGGCACTTATATGGAAGAGTGGAGCAGCTATCTCTCGGACCATTTTTTGTTTCGAGATTTTTTCATGGGCTGTAAGACGCAGGTGGAAATGCTCTTAGGTAGACGGGAAATCAATGGCGTACTGATAGCCGAGGATGGTTACCGCATCGAGGAGTATCAGACTCCGCAGAACACGGAGCGAATCATCGGCATCCTGCAGAAATTTGCAGATAAGCTGCCGGAGCAGAGCATCGATTTGATGTTGGTTCCAACAGCGGTTTGGGTCTGTCAGGATAAACTGCCGCCCCTGTTTCACGGAGAAGACCAAATGCAGACAGCAGAACTTTTGTATCAGAGCGTAACGATGCAGAAAATTGACAGCTCCACTCGCTTGTTGGAAGCAGAGAAGAAGGGGGAGGAAGCCCTCTTTTATCGAAGTGACCACCATTGGACCACTTATGGAGCTTATCAGGGTTATCTGTCCTACTGCGAGGCGAAGGGCATCACTCCCGTCTTGTTGGAGGAATTGCAAAAGGAGAGCGTGACGCAGGCATTTTACGGAACGATATATTCTAAAATCAGCGATTATCGGATGAAGGGGGATGAGATTGTGTTGTTTTACAATCCCAAAAACCAACTGACAGTGACTTATGAGGATACGGGGGAGGTCACAGATACGCTGTACAATCTGGATTATTTGAAAGAAAAGGACAAGTATTCGCTGTTTTTAAATAACATTCATCCTTTGGTTACGGTGGAGAATGCGACGGCGGATTCGGATAGGGTGTTGGTTCTTATCAAGGACAGTTATGCAAATTCCATGCTGCCTTTTCTGGTCAATCACTATGCCAAAATTTATGTATTTGACACTCGCTATTATCGGATGGGGCCATCTGCTTTTATCAAGGAACATGAGGAAATCACGGATGTCCTGCTGCTCTATAACATGAATACACTGGATGGCGATTTGGGGCTGCGTGCGATTTATTAGCACCCGTGGACAAGAGGCAAGAATCAAACAAGAAGGGGAACAATATGAACTATAAGCATGAGATAGTGATACCAAATGAGGATTTGACCTTTCGCATGTTTCCGTTTGAGGGGGCGGAGGGAAAGTATCGAGTGGCAAAGCACTGGCATCGCTCGGTGGAGATTTATGTGGTGCAGGAGGGAGAGTTGAATTTTTACATCAATGGCATTTTATACCCTCTGAGTGCAAAAAATCGTCCTTTTATTTTGGTAAATTCCAATGAGTTGCACGAGATTGAGGCTCCAAATCCGAATCGAACCATCGTGCTTCAGATTCCACTAAAGAACTTTCATGGTTTTTTGGGGGTGGACGATTACATTTATTTTATGCGGGCTAGGACGGACAATGACAGGCGGATTGTGGCTTTAATTGAGAGGATGTTTGACACCTACGAGAAAAAGGAATATGGTTATGCTTTGGCGGTGAATGGTTTCTTTTCTCTGATGCTGTATGAGTTGGTGACGCAGTATCGGATGGATGAGCCGAACAAAGAGCTGTTGCGACAAAATCGCAATCTGAATCGTTTGTCGGACATTACCGATTATATTCGTAGCAATTACAACCAAGATTTGAGCTTGGAACTAGTGGCTTCGCACTTTGGCTTTTCTTCCGCCTACCTCTCTCGTATGTTCCGCAAATATGCCAGCATGAATTATAAGAACTTTCTGCAAAATTTGCGTCTGGAATATGCGGTGATGGAGCTGGTGGAGACGGACCATTATATTGGGGATATTGCTCTGAATCATGGTTTTCCCAACAGCAAGGCTTTCACCAATGCGTTTCGGGCAAGGTTTGGTGTGCTTCCAGGGGAGTATCGGAAAAACCTTGCGAGAATGGGAGAGAGTCTAAGAGTTCAAAGCCGAGAGAAAAAAGAACAGGCGGAAATCTAAAAAAGGACAAAAAAATGCCATAGATATGACAAGTTTTAGCTAGCAAAGCCCTCTCGTTTTTTTTATAATACAGACAGATAGATTTCACGAAGATTGATTTGGAATGGGCAGTGTTTTTCGCTGGGCATTCGGCACGCAAAAAGGAGAGAGGAAAATGAGATTTTTTGTTGATACAGCAAATGTGGAGGACATTAAGAAGGCAAATGACATGGGAATTATCTGCGGTGTGACCACCAATCCATCCCTGATTGCAAAAGAGGGAAGAGATTTTAATGAGGTCATCAAGGAGATTGCTTCGATTGTGGATGGTCCCATCAGCGGAGAGGTGAAGGCAACCACAGTGGATGCCGAGGGCATGATTGCCGAGGGACGTGAGATTGCAGCCATTCATCCCAATATGGTTGTTAAGATTCCTATGACAGTGGAGGGCTTGAAGGCTGTGAAGGTGTTGACGGCAGAAGGCATTCAGACCAATGTGACGCTGGTGTTCAGTGCAGCACAGGCCTTGTTGGCAGCGAGAGCGGGTGCCACCTACGTTTCCCCATTCTTGGGACGTTTGGATGATATTTCCATGCCAGGCATTGACTTAATCAACGAGATTACAGAGATTTTCCAGATGCATGACATCAAGACCCAGATTATTGCAGCGAGTGTGCGAAATCCGATTCATGTTTTGGACTGTGCGAGAGCCGGAGCCGACATTGCGACCGTGCCTTACAAGGTGCTGGAGCAGATGACCAAGCATCCTTTGACTGACCAAGGCATCGCAAAGTTTCAGGCGGATTATAAGGCTGTCTTTGGAGAATAAAGGATAGGCAATAGAAAGGATAAAGAGGAAAAAGCATGTTATATATAGGTGTGGATTTGGGAACCTCTGCAGTGAAACTGCTGCTGATGGACGAAACAGGAAGCATTCATAAGATAGTGTCCAAAGAATATCCTCTGTATTTTCCGCATTCGGGCTGGTCGGAGCAGAATCCGAAGGACTGGATGGACGGCGTGATGAGTGGCCTTAAAGAGTTGCTTTGTGACTGCGACAAGAGCAAAGTGGCAGGCATTGGCTTTGGCGGACAGATGCATGGATTGGTGACTTTGGATGCCAAGGACGAGGTGATTCGTCCAGCCATTCTCTGGAACGATGGCAGAAGTGCAAAGCAGACGGACTATCTCAACACCGTGATAGGGAAGGAAGTACTCTCTGCCTGTACGGCAAACATTGCTTTCGCCGGCTTTACGGCTCCTAAGATTCTCTGGATGCAGGAGAATGAGCCGGAGAACTTCGCAAGGATTCAAAAAATCATGCTGCCCAAGGACTACATTGCGTATCAGTTGACCGGTGTGTTCTGCACCGATGTGTCCGATGCGTCCGGTATGCTCTTGATGGACGTAAAAAATAAGTGCTGGTCTGAGAAGATGCTTGCAATCTGTCACATTCGCAAGGAGCAGCTTCCGAAGATTTATGAGAGCTTTGAATGTGTGGGCTGTGTGAAGCCAGAGATTGCCAAGGAGCTTGGGATTTCCAAGACGGTGAAGGTGGCAGCGGGAGCCGGAGACAATGCGGCCGCAGCTGTGGGAACCGGAACGGTGGGAGAAGGCGGTTGTACCCTCTCACTGGGAACTTCAGGAACCGTATTCATCTCCAGCCGAGCCTTTCGGGTGGATGAGAACAATGCTCTTCATGCCTTTGCCCATGCGGACGGCGGCTATCATCTGATGGGCTGTATGCTCTCAGCTGCTTCCTGCAACAAGTGGTGGATGGATGAGATTTTAAAGACGAAGGAGTATGCCAAGGAGCAGGAAGGCATCCAAAAGCTGGGCGAGAACTCGGTTTATTTCTTGCCTTATCTGATGGGAGAGCGTTCGCCCCACAATGACCCAAATGTGAGAGGAGCTTTCCTAGGACTGTCTATGGACAGTACAAGGGAAGACATGACGCAGGCGGTTCTGGAAGGCGTAGCGTTTGCACTGAGAGATTCTTTGGAGGTGGCAAGAAGCTTGGGCATTGACATTTCCTCTGCAAAGGTCTGTGGCGGCGGAGCAAAGAGCTTGCTCTGGAAACGGATTCTGGCTAATGTGATGAATCTTCGTCTGGATGTCGTGGAGACGGAGGAAGGACCGGGCTACGGTGCAGCTATGTTGGCAGCGGTTGCCTGCGGGGAGTTTGCAAGTGTGCAGGAAGCGGCAAAGCAGTTGGTGCATGTGGCAGCGAGTGTGGAGCCGGAGCCAGAATTGGTGGCAGCTTACGAGAAGAAATATCAGACCTTCCGTATGCTGTATCCGACCATCAAAGATTGCTTCTAGGTAAAAAACAAACGGGTAGAAATAGTAAAGATAGTAAAGATAGCTCACACAGAGAGCGAATAAAGATAGAAGAAGGAGACTGGAATCATGAACAATATCCCTGAGATAAAAATAGCGTTGGTAGCAGTCAGCAGAGACTGTTTCCCCATCACCCTCTCTACGTCCCGAAGAAATCGGGTGGCAGAGGAATGTCAAAAGCTGGGACTGCCAGTATATAACTGTCCCATCACCATCGAGAATGAGCTGGATATGAGAAAGGCTTTGAAGGACATTCAGGATGCAGGCTGCAATGCCCTGACGGTGTACCTTGGCAACTTTGGACCGGAGACACCGGAGACTTTGTTGGCTAAGTATTTTGACGGTCCTGTGATGTTTGTGGCAGCAGCGGAGGATGCGGCAGACAAGCTCTGCGACGACCGTGGAGATGCTTACTGTGGTATGCTAAATGCCAGTTATAATTTAAAGCTGCGTAACATCCGTGTCTACATTCCGGAATATCCGGTGGGAACGCCGGATGAGGTGGCAGAGATGATGCAGGATTTTGTGCCGATCGCAAGGGCCGTTGTAGGGTTGCAGCACTTAAAGATTATTACGTTTGGACCAAGACCAAAAGATTTCTTAGCGTGCAACGCACCGATCAAGCAGCTCTATAATCTGGGCGTGGAGATTGAGGAAAACTCCGAGCTGGATCTGTTTGCTTACTTCAATGAGCATGAGGGAGACCCAAGAATTGAGGCTGTGGCAAAGGAGATGGCAGAGGAGTTGGGAAGCGGCAATAAGCTGCCGAGCATCCTTCCAAAACTGGCACAGTATGAGTTGACCCTTTTGGATTGGGCCGAGGAGCATAAGGGGGAGAGAGACTATGTGGTCTTTGCCAATAAGTGCTGGCCGGCTTTCCAGACCCAGTTTGGCTTTGTTCCTTGCTATGTAAACAGCCGTTTGGCTGCCAGAGGCATGGCAGTTGCCTGTGAGGTGGATATCTACGGAGCTTTGAGTGAGTTCATTGGAACCTGCATCAGCGAGGATGTGGTGACTCTCTTGGATATCAACAACTCCGTTCCTCGTGACATGTACGAGAGTGAAATCAAGGGCAAGTATGACTATGAGCAGAAAGATACCTTCATGGGCTTCCACTGCGGCAACACAGCAGTTGGAAAGTTGGCTTTCTGTGAGATGAGAAATCAGAAGATTATGGCGAGAACCCTGCCGGAGGAAGTTACTTACGGAACACTGGAGGGAGACATCGCTCCGGGAAAGATTACCTTCTATCGTCTGCAGAGCACAGCAGATGCACAGCTGGTGGCTTATGTGGCAGAGGGTGAGATTTTGCCGGTGGCAACCCGCTCCTTTGGAAGCATTGCCGTGTTTGCCATTCCGCAGATGGGACGTTTCTACCGTCATGTTCTGATTCAGAAAAATTATCCGCACCACGGTGCTGTGGCCTTTGGTCACTTCGGAAAACAGATTTTTGAGGTATTCAAATATCTGGGTGTGGAGGAGATTGGCTTTAACCAGCCAAAGGGAATGCTCTATAAAACAGAGAATCCATACGCATAAGATAAGAATTCTATCCTAAAAGAAGCAGGGACTGCTGCAGCGAGAAAGAGGCTGTGGCAGTCCTTTTTTGTTTCCCCAATGGATAAAACAACTATTTGTAGAAGTCTATTTTGGTGGAACTAGGGTGTATACTGGGAACGAGGAAGAAAGGGGTACATTTCCTCGTAGGATTCCAGCTCGGCCTCCGATGTGGGAAGGGCAGGAATCAAGCCGGTGCAGTCGCTGGTGGAAGCAGCCTGAAAACTGTCCTCCGAAGCGGCAAGGATAGCAGGTTCTTGGCTTTTGGCTTCTGTCTTGTTTCTTTTTGCTTTCTTTGTCTCTCTCATAAAGAATACCTCGTTTTCGTTAGATAGGATCGGTGAACAGGGAAACATACTAAGAAAAGTATGTACAAAAAGGGAGAATTTTATTCGTTTTTGTCGATGAAAAAAATAATTTCTTGTCCTCTGTTTGACAAAATTCGTTTTGGAAAATGGATATACTGAAAAATAGCAGCATGGAAAAGGAGGTGAATCGCTTCGGGAGGCTTTTACATAGACATCTGGTTGGGGACAAATTTTGGTATGAATTTGCTGCTGTTGTGGGTGGTGGGAGAGCTGGACAGGAAGAAGAGTCACTTTGGGAGGCTGGCTTTGGCAGCAGGAGTGGGAGCGGTTTGGGCCTGTCTGGAGCTTTTCTTTGGGGAGAAAGCAGGACTGTTTCGCCTGCCTCTCACCTTCCTGCTTTTGCCTGTGCTTCTTCTTAGGATTGCCTTTCCCATAAGAGACTTGAGAGAGGGACTGCGTCTGTTCCTTCTTTGGTATCTTGCAGCCTGTTTCATCGGAGGGCTGGGTGAGCTTTTGGTGAGCCGTCTGGGAGCACATGTGTGGAGCCTGCTATTCTTGGCTGCGTCCCTAGTCGCCCTCGTGAAAGAGGTGTTGCTGCCCTTGTTAAAGGGAGAGGGGCAAAAGCAGAGACTGTACGAGGTGAAGCTTAGCTTGAGTGAGGAGAGTACGCTCTCTCTGCGAGCTCTTCTGGATACGGGAAATCGTTTGTATGAACCTTACAGACAAAGACCGGTGTGTATTGTGCAGGCTTCCTATCTCACAGATGAGGGGAAAAAGAAGAGAGAGGAGGTCACGGGGATGCTTATGATTCCTTATCAAGCGGTGGGAACCCAAAGCGGACTGCTGAGAGGCTTTGTGATACCTAAGATGGAGATAGTGTTAGGAGAAAAAAAGACTGTGCAGGTGCAAAAGCCTGTGCTTGCCGTGTATGAGGGGGAACTCTCGCCGGATGGGAGTTATGGAATGCTTTTGCATGGAGATTTGTTGAAGTGAAGAAGGAAACATGGTGAGGAGGAAAAGAGGTATGATGATAAAGGTTTCGATACCAAATAAGTTTCAGTTTAAGGCCGTGTCAGGATTTCGCACCCTGATGATGCCAGGACAGGGAGAAATTCATTACATAGGAGGAGCGGACATTCTGCCGCCGCCTCTGGATGCCCTTGAGGAGGCAAAGATGATTGCGGACTTGGGTACAGAGAGGGAGAAGGAGGCAAAGTCTAAGCTGATAGAGCACAATCTTCGTCTGGTGGTTTACATAGCCAAGAAGTTTGATAACACCAGCGTCGGAGTGGAGGATTTGATTTCAATAGGGACCATAGGACTCATTAAGGCCATCAACACCTACAATCGGGAGAAGAATATCAAGTTGGCAACCTATGCTTCCCGTTGCATCGAGAATGAAATTTTGATGTATCTGCGTCGCAACAACAAGACGAAGATGGAAGTCTCCATTGATGAGCCTTTAAATGTGGATTGGGATGGCAATGAGCTGTTGCTTTCGGATATTTTGGGAACGGATGAGGATGTGATTTACAAGGATTTGGAGGAGGAGATGGAACGAAATATGCTAAATAAAGCCATCAGCCGCCTCAACACCAGAGAGAGGAGAATCGTGGAACTGCGTTTTGGACTCAAGGATGGGGATGGGAGCGAGATGACACAGAAGGAGGTTGCGGACTTGATGGGAATCTCCCAGTCCTATATCTCCAGACTGGAAAAAAAGATTATGAAACGCTTGCGGAGGGAGATGGTAAGGGCAGAGTGAGACCAAAGAGGAGAGTATGGCAGCCAAAGCGAAGAGAAATTCTTGGCTTTGGGCTGTCATGCTAGGGTCAGCTTAAATAGTTCCTCATGGATTTTAGGGCATTTTTTTCGAGTCGGCTCACCTGAGCTTGACTGATGTGAATTTCTTCTGCCACTTCCATCTGGGTTTTTCCTTCAAAAAAACGCAAGTCTATGATGTGGCGTTCTCGTTCTGGAAGCCGTTTCATGGCTTCGTTCAGAGAGATGTCTTCCACCCAATTTTCTTCCATGTTTTTCTTATCGTGAATTTGGTCCATCACATACAGAGGGTCTCCGCCGTCCGTGTAGACAGGCTCGTAAAGGCTAACCGGACTTTGGATGGCATCCAAAGCGTAGCTCACTTCTTCTTTGCTCATGCCAATCTCCGCTGCAATTTCCATGATGCTGGGTTCTTTTTGGTATTTTTTGAGCAGTTGTTCCCGGGTGCAGATGGCCTTGTAGGCGGTATCTCTTAAAGAGCGGCTGACCCGAATCGAATTGTTGTCCCGCAGATAGCGGCGCACCTCCCCCAAAATCATGGGAACGGCGTAGGTAGAAAATTTGACATTCTGTGTGATGTCAAAATTGTCGATGGCTTTGATAAGCCCAATGCAGCCAATCTGAAACAAATCGTCCACATTTTCATTGCTGCCGGAAAAACGCTGGATAACGCTCAAAACCAGACGTAGATTTCCCTTGATGTATTCCTCTCTGGCCTGCATATCTCCTTTGAGGATGCGTTGAAACAGAGCCTCTTTTTCTTCGTTGTTCAGTAAGGGGAGTTTGGCTGTGTTGACTCCGCAGATTTCTACTTTGTATATTGACATTTCCATCACCTCCACAGGCTACAATTCCTTGCTGCACGCAGCAAAAAGACGGTGCAGCTATACGAGAATGATTCACAAAAAATCAAACTTTTATACTTCCAAAATGCACCAACAAATTGTCTGCTTTACTTTGAGAGGGATATCGAGTATAATTCGAGGAAGATGGAAGAGAGAAAAGATGGGAGATTTTTTATGGAGGAAAGGCTAGAAAAGGAAAAGAAAGAGAGCCGAAAGTTGCTCTCTATTGTGGTGCCTTGTCTGAATGAGGAGGCGGCACTCCCTCTGTTTTTTGAGGAGACCCAAAAGGTGCTTGTCACCTTGCGGGAACAGTATCGCTATGAGATGATTTTTGTGGACGATGGCTCAAAGGATGGGACATTACAGGTGTTGCGGGCTTTGGCCGAAAAGCAGCAGGAGGTACGTTATCTTTCTTTCTCACGCAATTTTGGGAAGGAAGCGGCGATGTATGCTGGCATGGAGCACGCAAAGGGAGATTATGTGGTGATTATGGATGCGGATTTGCAGGATCCGCCTGCCTTGCTGCCGCAGATGCTTCAGGCTTTGGAGGAGGAGGGCTATGACAGTGTGGCAACCCGAAGAGTAAGCCGTCAGGGAGAGCCGCCGATTCGCTCCTTCTTTGCCAGAATGTTTTATAAGATTATCAATCGAATGTCGGATGTGGACATCATGGACGGAGCAAGGGATTATCGCATGATGCGGCGGGTCATGGTGGATGCTATCTTATCCATGGGAGAGTACAACCGCTTTTCCAAGGGGATCTTTGGATGGGTGGGCTATTCCACCAAGTGGCTGCCCTACGAAAATGTTCAGAGAGTGGCGGGGGAGACGAAGTGGTCTTTCTGGAAGCTCTTTGCCTACTCAATCGAGGGAATTGTAGCATTTAGTACCGTTCCTCTGTCTATCGCTACGGTGATGGGCTTGTTTTTTTGTGCCCTCTCCTTTTTTATGGTTCTGGTGGTGATAGGAAAGACGCTGTTGTTTGGGGACCCTGTGGGAGGCTGGCCTTCCTTGGCCTGTATGATTCTCTTTGTGGGAGGCGTACAGCTCTTTTGTCTGGGAATTATGGGAAAGTATCTCTCAAAGACTTATCTGGAGACCAAGAAGAGACCGAAATATTTGCTGCGTGAGACGGAGAAAGAGAGGAGGAGATAGGGATGCAGATGAAACAGATGGGAAGAGATTTTTATGAGGATGTAAGGGGGAGCCTCAAACGCTTTGGGGCTTTTTCCAAGGAAAGACGGGGACTCTGGCTGATTCTTGGATTGGTGCTGCTGTATTTGTATGGGACGAGATTGTTTTACTATGACCTTTCCTTTGATGGAGAGATTGCACTGAACCAGCAGGATGGAATTCTGGGTTCTTGGCTGGGAATCAACCGCTTCGGACTGGTATTTACCAAGAGATTGTTTCGGCTCAATCGTTTTGTCCCCTATGCTTCTAATTTTTTGTTGGTGTTGACTCTGGGATTTTCTGCTTTTTTTCTGCTGTTTTGTACGCAAGAGTGGAGCGGGGGCGGAAGACAGTACCGCCTTTTCTCCTATGTGCTGCCCTTGAGCTATGTGAGTGCACCGATTTTTGCCGAGCAATATTTCTTTTCCCTGCAGGCCTTTGAGGTGGCTTTGGCCTCCTTTGTTTGTATGCTGGCGGTCTATGCTTTGCATCGCCATATTTTGTTAGGCAAGAGTCTGCTTTGGCTGCCTGTGGCTCTCTTTTGTATGGTTTGGGCCTTTGCCTCTTATCAGGTCTTTGCCTCCTATTTTATCGCTTTGGTACTGATTTGTTTTGTGTTATCCTACCAAAACGAGGAGAGGGAAGCCAAGTGGTTTCTTTCGGGTGTACGCTTTGCTTTGTTTTTTGTGCTGGCTTTTGTGCTGTATCTGCTGACGGCCAAGTTGGTGAAGCTGCACTTTCATATGGATTCCGACTATGTGGACAGCATGGTTTACTGGAAGACGCAGGGATGGAAGACCTGTGTGAACAATGTGTTGGGGGATGCCAATCGTATTTATCGAGGTGTGTGGTCGGTATTCTATCAAAAAGCCTTCACACCAGCTCTGTTGCTTGCGGCTGTCTTTGCCCTGTATCGGGGATGGAAGAGAAAGGGACGTAAGGAATATTGGGTTTATGTGGCAGCATGGCTGCTGTTGGCTTTCTCTCCGCTGTTTTTGAGCCTTGTCAGCGGTTTTTATCAGCCGATTCGTGGTCAGCTGGTCTTCCCTCTGGTCTTTGCCTTTGCTTTGGCGGGGATGACGGTGCTCCAAAAGAGATATCTTTCCAGAATCCTGTGTTTTTTTGCACTTTTTGCCACTTTGCAGCAGGGACAGATTATGACGCAGCTCTTTCACACGGCCTATCTGACCTATGAGCAGGACAAGGCTCTTGCGGGGCGGGTGTACAGCCGCATTGAGCAGTTGGGGGCAGATGCGGGGCTGGAGCAGCCTACGGTGGTGTTTGTAGGGCAGAGAGGAGTGACGCTTCCGAACGATGCCCTTCCGGGCGATGTCATCGGCCATTCCTTCTTTGAGTGGGATAGGGAGGACTATGCCGGTTCCACGAAGCGAATCGCTGCCTTCTGTGAGACTTTGGGCTATCGGATGCAACTCCCGACACAGGAACAGGTGAATGCAGCGAGAGCACAGGCAGAAACGATGCCGCTTTGGCCTGCAACGGACAGTGTGCAGCTTTTGGAGGACGGAAGCGGCATTGTGATTAAACTTTCAGAATAGGAAAACATACGCAAAACAGAAGTTTTTCAAAAGAGGGATTGAAAAAAAGATGGGTATGTGATATGGTATACGCAACATGAAACGTGTATCGGCAGTGTCTGGGGACGTTTGATGGGGTTTCATAGGAGCAAGAGATGCAAGGGCGCAGACACGAAAGAGTGGACTGTGCCCATTTTTGTTGTATCGGAAAGTTTCTTACTTGTGAGAGGGATGGGAGGAATATTAGGATGAAAAAAAGAAGGAATGTGGTTTTGACAGCAGGACTTTTGGCAAGCTTGCTTTTGGCAGGCTGCGGAGGTTCTGGCGCGGCCGGAACGGAGGGAGTGGATAGCAGCGTCTCCCAGAATGCAGATGGCAGCAAAAGCACGGTGTCAGAGGGCGGCTTGGATACCACCTACTACATTAAGTTTGTGGACGATGAGCCGGACACCACGGACGTGCACTGCACCACCGACTATTACACGGTGGGCATGAATATTTTTGACCGTCTGGTTGAGGTGAAACCCAATGAGGACGGAACTTCGGAGCTGGTGCCCAGTTTGGCGGAAAGTGTCGCTGTATCTTCGGATGGATTGACCTATACGTTTCAATTAAAAGAGGGAATTCAGTACAGCAATGGGGCGGCTCTCACCAGCGACGATGTACTGTATACCTTCACCCGTCTTCTGACCTACGATAAGTCCAAAAATTCCGATTTTGTGGATCAGATTTTGGGAGCAGAGGAGTTGATGGAGGGAACGGCCGACACGTTGGCAGGTTTTGAGGTGATTGACGATTATAACTTTACAGTCACCCTAAAAGAACCTTATGCAGCCTTTCTTGCCTGTCTGTCCACCCCATCGGTGTCCATCTATGACAGGGAGACCACGGAGGAGGCAGGTGCAGACTTTGGTTTGGTTCCAGAAAAAACCGTGGGAACCGGTCCTTTTGTGTTTGAGGAGTGGACGCTGGGCAGCCAGATTGTTCTCAGCAAAAATGAGAATTACTGGGATGGAGCTCCAGATTTGGACGGTATTGTGATTAAGTTTGTGCCAGATGCCGAGACCCAGCGTATGATGTACGAGAGCGGAGAGTTGGATATCTTGGATTTGGACAACGCTGCCAGCCAGATTTCCTACTTCTTGGACAATCCGGACTATAGTGAGCAGATTCATTCCGGTCCTCGTGTGGGCGTGTACTACTATAGCTTTAACCAGAACATAGAGCCTTTCTCGGATGTGAGGGTGAGAAAGGCCTTGCAGATGGCCATAGACCGTCAGGCGATATTGGATGCCCTGTACAGTGGAAAGGGACAGCTGGAGAATGGCATTTTCCCACATGGTCTGATTGGCTACAATGCAGAACTCCCTCAGATTGAGTACAATCCAGAGAAGGCGAAGGAGCTTTTGGCGGAAGCCGGTTATCCGGATGGCTTTTCTATGGAGATTGCCGAGACCACAGATGCCGATGCGACCACGGTGCAGAGAGATGAGATTCTACAGGCGATGTTGGGAGAGATTGGTGTGACTGTGGACATCAAACAGTACGATTCCGCTTCCTTCTATGATATTCGTGCAACCGGAGAGCTGCCGATGTACTCCAGCAACTGGTCCGCAGACTTCAATGACCCAGACAACTTCATCTACACCTTTTTTGGAACGGAGGAGAACAGCAAGAAGCGTTCTTTTAACTATTACAACGAGGATGTGATTGCAAGAGTCGCAAAAGCGAGAAGCATAGTGGATGAGGATGAGAGAATCAAAGAATATCAGGAACTGGAAAAGATTGCCATTCAGGACGATGCAGCGTGGATACCGCTGTTCTCCAAAGAGCATTTGTTTATAGTCAACCCGAGGGTTCAGAACTTTACCGTATCTTGGAACGGATGGTCCGGAAATTACTATAAGAATATGTCTATAGCAAAGTAAAGGGAAGAACAGCAGGGGACTGTCCTCGGAAGACAAACCGAGGGCAGTCCCTGTTTGACTAAGAGGAAGGATGAGAAAGAGGGGAATGAAGTGCTCAAGAACATAGGAAAGCGAATTTTGGTGTCCATTCCAGTGTTGATTGGAGTGGTGTTTCTTATTTTTGTGATGCTGCGCATTGTTCCGGGAGACCCTGTGGCCAATATGATGAAGGAGCATGTGAAACCGGATGTGATGGAGCGAATGCGGGAGGAGATGGGTTTAAATCAACCTCTCATTGTGCAGTTTTTTAAGTATGTGGCAGGAGCCTTGCATGGGGATTTTGGCACCTCCTACAAGTTGGGACGACCGGTGGGAGCTTTGATTTTAAATGCCTTTCCAAAGACAGTGAAGCTGGCCTGTTGTGCGGCTTTGGTAGCTTGGCTGATAGGCATTCCAGCGGGCATTCTTGCTGCCATCCGACAGAATACCATTCTGGATCGTTTGTTCATGGGGACGGCTCTCCTAGGAGTCTCCATGCCGGTATTTTGGACGGCACTGCTGTTTCAATATGTATTTTCCTACTATTTGGGCTGGTTGCCGGTGTCCGGATATGAGACTTGGGCACATATGGTGCTGCCCTCCATTGTGTTGGGCTGGAGTTCGGCTGGAACGATAGCCCGCCTGACCCGCTCCAATCTGTTGGAAATCATGCAGGAGGACTTCATCCGCACGGCCAGAGCGAAGGGGATGCGGGAGAGTGCGGTGATTTTGTTTCATGCCTTAAAGAATGCTCTGCTTCCGGTCATCACCATGATGGCCATACAGGTGGCCAGTCTTCTGTCCGGAGCGGTGATTACAGAGAGTGTGTTCAGCATTCCCGGCGTAGGCCGCCTTGCAGTGGATGCGATTTCCAACCGAGATATGCCCCTCTTGCAGGGGACGGTGCTGTTCACAACGGTTTTGATTATCATCGGAAATTTGGTTGCAGATATTTTATATTCCTTTATCGACCCAAGAATCCGAACGGAGGAGTAGCTACTTATGCGAGAAAAAATGAAACAAAATGAGATAGGAAAGAAGACGAAAGGAAAAAAAGAGCCGACAAAGAGACAGGAGGAAAAGCAGGAGGAGAAGCAAAGCCTTAGGGCAGAGGTGCAGGAGAGCGAGAGCGGAAGGGATAAGTTGCTTCGCATGGCAAGGGAGAATAAGCTGGCAGCCTTCTCGGCTTTTGTGATCGCACTTTTCGTGCTGGCAGCTCTCTTTGCTCCTTTGGTGGCTCCTTATGACCCTGCAAAACAGGATTTGCTGCAGCGTTTGCAGCCTCCCAGTGGGGAACATTGGCTGGGAACGGATGAGCTGGGAAGAGATGTCCTAAGCCGCATCATCTATGGCTCCAGAGTGTCTCTGGTGATTGGTCTGGTTCCCACAGCCATCTCCATGAGCATTGGCACAGTTTTGGGGCTGATGGCAGGATATATGGGCAAAAAGGTAGATTTTGTGATTATGCGTTTTGCGGATGTCATGTTGGCCTTCCCCTCTTTGCTCCTAGCAATGGTCATCATGTACACCTTAGGAGCCAGTTTGCTGAACATTTTTATCGCTCTCAGCCTGATTCAGTGGGCGGGGACGGCGAGGGTGGTTCGTTCCCAGACGCTCTCCCTCAAGCAGAAGGAGTATGTGGAGGCTGCAAGAAGCATAGGGGTCAGCAAGTGGAAGATTATGTTCCGCCATATTTTGCCCAACTGTCTGCCCTCTTTGATTGTCCTGTTCACGCTAAACATCCCTGGAAATATCTTGTCCGAGTCCAGTTTGAGTTTCCTAGGTGTGGGAGCAAAGCCGCCATCCACGAGCTGGGGGCTGATGGTGACGAGGGGCAAGCCCTACCTGTTCAACGACCCTGTTTTAGCACTTGCCCCTGGGGTGGCGATTTTGATTTTGGTGCTGGCCTTTAATTTCTTGGGAGATGGGCTGAGGGATGCGATGGACCCCTATTTGAAGGAACAGTAGGAGGATGAGGATGAAAGAGACAAGAGAAGAAACGAGAAAAGAAGAGAAAGAAAGAGAGCAGAGTCCACATATCCCTGCCATGACCTTAGAAATCCGCCATTTGAAGACACAATTTTTTACCGCTAAGGGAGTGGTTCCTGCGGTGGACGATGTGACGATAGAGATTCCCAGAGGCAAAATCATCGGCGTGGTGGGGGAGTCCGGCTGTGGAAAAAGTATGACAGCCATGTCGGTGATGCAGCTTGTGAACCGCAGAGGAAAGATAGTGGATGGCTCGATTCGCTTGGAGGGAAGAGAACTTTTGGGACTTTCGGCGAAGGAGATGAGGGGCATTCGAGGAAATGACATTGCCATGATTTTTCAGGAGCCTATGACTGCTCTCAATCCGGTTTACACCGTGGGAAGACAGGTGAGAGAGGCCATTCTGCTGCACAAAAACGTTTCCAAGGCCGAGGCCAAGGAGAGGGTGCTGGAGATTTTTCGTAAGGTTGGCATTCCGGAACCAGAAAAACGCTACAACGCGTATCCGCATCAGCTTTCGGGTGGTTTGCGGCAGAGAGTGATGATAGGCATGGCTATGGTCTGTGAGCCAAAACTTTTGATAGCGGATGAGCCTACGACGGCTTTGGATGTGACGATAGAGGCGCAGATTTTGCAGCTGATGAAGAGGCTTCGGGATGAGCATGGCACCTCCATCCTGCTCATTACACACAATATGGGGGTGGTAGCGGAGGTTTGTGACTATGTCTATGTCATGTATGCGGGGCAGGTGATGGAGGAAGCCGAAACCTTTGAATTGTTTCAAAATACCGCACATCCCTATACGCAGGGGCTGCTGCGCTCCATTCCGCAATTAAATCACGGGACGGAAAGGCTGTACAGCATCAAGGGAGTGGTTCCTAACTTATTGTACCTGCCCAAGGGCTGCAGTTTCTGTACCAGATGTGAGTATGCCGATGCGAGATGCCAAGAGGAAAGGCCAAACTCGTATGCACTGGGAGAAGAGCATAGGGCAAAGTGTTTTCGTTGTGAGAGGGGAGGAAGTTCCAGTGAATAGAGACGAAGCAAGCAAAAAAAGAGTGTTGATGGAAGCAAGGCATCTGGTAAAGGAATTTCCAGTTTCTTCTTCCAAAAAGAAAAGGGCGGTGGTTCATGCGGTCTCAGATGTCAACTTGAAGTTGTATGAGGGGGAGACTCTGGCTTTGGTGGGAGAGTCTGGTTGTGGAAAGAGCACGTTGGGACGCACGCTGTTGCGTCTTGTGGAACCGACTTCTGGAGAAATTTGGTTTGACGGGGAGAATGTGACCAAAAAGAAGGAAAGAGAATTTTTGCCCCTGCGTCGGCAGATGCAGGTGATTTTTCAGGACCCCTACGCTTCCCTGAATCCCAGAATGAGTGTGAAACAAATCATTGAGGAGCCTTTGGTGACGCACCGTGTGGCAAAAAAGAAAGAAGAATTGGAGCAGATGGTGCATGAGAGGATGACGGAGGTGGGCATTCCGCTGGAATTGGAACATCGCTATCCGCATCAGTTTTCCGGTGGACAGAGGCAGAGAATTGGGATTGCCAGAGCCCTTGCTTTAAAACCCAAATTGATTGTGTGTGATGAGCCGGTGTCCGCTCTGGACGTTTCCATTCAGTCTCAGGTGTTGAATCTCCTAAAAGATTTGCAGGAGCAGTATCATTTGACCTACCTCTTCATCTCCCACGATTTGAGTGTGGTGCGCTATATTGCCAACCGTGTCTGCGTCATGTTTCTCGGAAAGCTATGTGAGATAGGGGATACTAAGGACTTATATGAGCATCCCTTGCATCCCTACACGCACTTTTTGCTGGAAGCTATCCCGAAGGCAGACCCGACTTTGCGAAGCGACAAACAGCTCCTGATGGGAGAGATTCCCAGCCCAGTCAATCCCCCTTCCGGCTGCCGTTTCCATACCCGCTGCCCCTATGCAAGCGAGGTGTGCAGACAGAAGGAGCCGCAGATGAGGGAAGTGGGAGAGAGGCAGGTGGCTTGTCACCATCCCCTACTCTGAGAGCGTTTGCTTAGTCGCCTAAAATCTGCACACTGACTTTGTGAGGCAGACACACCAGCTGTTCGCCGTTCTGGGAAATGCTTCCCTGCCGCACGCAGTCTTGGTTCGGACAGTTCGCATCGGAGATGTGAACTGTCCCGTCGTGGATGATAAGGTGGTTGTTTCCGCCATCGGCAGAGGGAATGTCGCCTTCAAAATTCTGATGCAAATCTAGGCTAGCATAGAGTTCTCCGTCCACGGTGATTTCCACGCGGGCAGCGGGGGAATGATACACATAAGAGCGGATGCCGAAGGCAGAAAGAGCAACAAGAAGCAGAACTCCGATTAAGAGGAGGTCTGCTTTTTTGAATGTCTTAGAGGGAACTGTGTTCTTTTCGTTCATAAACAAAATCCTTTTTTTTGTAGATAGCATCAGTGAACAAGGGGACATACGGTCAGGACAGGGTGAATTTTGTGTCCTGCTGTGTTGCTTTTCGCTCTGCGTACGTCCAGTACGCATCGTTCAAGCGCCTTGCAGGGCACAAAATTTATCCCTGCCTGACTCTGTGACCTCAAGCGGAGAGAATATGGCCATTTTTAAGGCAGA
>JAUNGR010000187.1 GCA_030524485.1 bacterium
GGTAAAGCAAGATGAAACAGGAGTTTGTTCGTGTGGCAGTGGCTACACCAAAAATTCAGGTAGCAGACCCAGAGTACAATGGTCAGCAGATTGTAGGTATGATAGAGGAGGCTTGGAAGCATAAAGCCAAGGTGTTGGTTTTCCCAGAATTGTGTCTGACGGGCTATACTTGTGGAGATTTGTTTTTGCAGGAGACGCTGTTAAAGCAGGCAAAGCAGGAGTTAAAAAAGCTGGCGGAGCAGACCAAGGGGAAGGATATCTTGGTTTTTGTGGGTCTGCCTTGGGAGTGGAATCAAAAATTATATAACGTAGCAGCGGCCGTCTGCGATGGAGAAGTCTTGGCGTTGGTTCCTAAGAGCAACATTCCGAACTATGCGGAGTTTTATGAGGCAAGGCATTTTAAGAGTGCCAATGCCGAGCCAGTGCTGGTACCGTGGCTGGATGGGGAAGTGTGGATGGGAAGCAACATTCTATTTTCCTGCCGCAATTTGCCAAACCTTCGGGTGGCAGCGGAGATTTGTGAGGATGTGTGGGTGATGGCACCGCCGAGCATTCGACATGCACAGGCTGGAGCAACCATGATAGTGAACGGTTCTGCCAGCAGCGAGACCACCGGAAAGGCGAGCTACCGCAGAAATTTGATTTTGGGGCAGTCGGCAAGGTTGGTGGCTGCTTATCTGTATGCAAATGCTGGCGAGGGCGAATCCTCGCAGGATTTGGTCTTTGGAGGCCAAAATATGATAGCGGAAAATGGCAGCTGTCTGGCAGAATCCGAACGTTTTCACACTGGCATTACCTATGCGGATGTGGACTTAGGTAGAATTGCACATGACCGTAGGCAGATGAATACCTGCAGCACGGAGGAAGGCAATTATATTTTGGTGGAGTTTGAGCTGCAGGAGGAAGAATTGGATTTGCAGCATCGTTTTGTGGATGCGGCTCCCTTTGTGCCTAAAAAGCGGGAGGAAAGAGAGCTGCGCTGCGATGAGATTCTCTCCATCCAAGCGATGGGCTTAAAGAAAAGGCTGGAACATGTGGGCTGTGAGAATGCGGTGCTTGGCATCTCCGGTGGTTTGGATTCCACACTGGCTCTGCTTGTGACGGCAAGAGCCTATGATTTGTTAGGAATTTCGAGGGATAAAATCACGGCCGTGACCATGCCCTGTTTTGGAACCACGGACCGTACCTATCGGAACGCGTGTCTGCTCACAAAGACTTTGGGGGCTACTTTGCGGGAGGTGGACATCAAAAAGGCGGTGCAGTTGCACTTTGAGGACATTGGACAGGATGCCGAGTGTCACGATATCACCTATGAGAATGCACAGGCAAGGGAGCGCACGCAGGTGCTGATGGATTTGGCGAACCAGAAAAATGGCTTGGTGATTGGCACAGGAGATATGTCAGAGCTGGCCTTGGGGTGGGCAACCTACAACGGAGATCATATGTCCATGTATGGAGTCAATGCTGGCGTGCCTAAGACTCTGGTGCGTCATCTGGTGCGCTATTATGCAGAGCAGAGCGAGGAGGAAACGCTAAAGAAGGTACTTTTCGATGTGCTGGATACCCCAGTGAGTCCGGAATTGCTGCCGCCAAAGGATGGGGAGATTGCCCAGAAGACAGAAGACTTGGTGGGACCTTATGAGTTACACGATTTTTATCTGTACTATGTGTTGCGTTTTGGCTACGAGCCAGAAAAAATATATCGTTTGGCACAGAAGGCCTTTGAGGGAGAGTACGAGAAGAAGACGATCTTAAAGTGGCTGAAGGTATTTTACAGACGTTTCTTTAGCCAGCAGTTTAAGCGTTCCTGCCTGCCGGACGGTCCGAAGGTCGGAACCGTAGGCATCTCTCCAAGAGGCGATTTGCGGATGCCAAGCGATG
The DNA here is from genome assembly GCA_030524485.1 of bacterium. Taxonomy (GTDB): domain Bacteria; phylum Bacillota; class Clostridia; order Lachnospirales; family Lachnospiraceae; genus CAJMNU01. Next base: position 1,882 of record JAUNGR010000187.1, read on the forward strand.
CCAGTGCAGCTCTCTGGCTGCGAAAGCTGGAGGAGCTTGCAGAGTAGAAGAGAGCAGAGGAAAGGATAGGACAGCATATGATTAGCAGTATGGGAAATGCACAGGTGAAAGAGATTCTTTCTCTCCGAAAGAAGGCCAAGGCCAGAAAAGAGAGCGGTTTGTTCCTTGTGGAAGGCA
>JAUNGR010000188.1:0-235 GCA_030524485.1 bacterium
CCTCTTCTTTCTGAAGCAGCAACTCCTCGCACTGCTGCTTTGCCTCCTTGACCTCCTGCTCCGCTAAGGCTAACAACTCCTCCTGATAGGTCTGCTCCGACTTATTTTGCGTCTCTTCCATCTGCGTCTGATAAGCCAACTGTACGGTCTTTAGAGCATGTTCCGACTGCTGTTTCATCTCCTCTATCTGCTGTTTCAGTTCCTGGGCTTCCAGGTCCATCTTGTTCAAAGCAGC
>JAUNGR010000188.1:245-2039 GCA_030524485.1 bacterium
TCTATCTGCTGTTTCAGTTCTTCTATCTGTCCTTCCAACTCCTTCGTTTGCTTCTGCCTCTCCTCCTGTTGAGCCGAAAGCTCCTGCTCTGCCTGTTTTTGAGCCGCTTCTAACCCCTCATTTTGTTTCTGCAAGCGGGCAAGCTCCACCTCCGCTGTCGCTGTCTTGGCCTCCATCTGGCTCTTGCTTTCCCTCTCTCGATACAGCTCCTTCTGTGCTTGGCTGCACGCATTCCTCATATTGCTATATTCCTGATTTGCCTTTTCTAACTTCATCTGAATGTTTACCAACTCATGCTTTAAGCTATATCTTTCCCTCTCCCAGTCTCCTTTTTCCAATTCCAGCTGTTTTAATTTCTCATGACTCTTAAAATAATCGTCCGCTACATTCAGCTGTAGCATCAGGGTCTGCCATTCCTGACTCATCCGTTGGAAACCTGTCTGTGCCTTCATCGTGGCAATTTTCTCATTTAGGTAGCTGGCTACTCTTTGAATGTAAGTCTCTTCCTCCTGACCTCCCAGCGTATAAATTTTTCCATCAATACATACTTCTATATAATGTTTGCCTTCGCTCATAGTACTCTATCCTTTCTTTTGCCCAAACTGTAGCTCGTTCAGCTATAAACCCAAATGTCGATAGGCCTGCTCTGTCACCACTCTTCCTCTCGGAGTTCGATTCAGGAAGCCCTGCATCAGCAAATAAGGCTCATAGACATCTTCCAAAGTACCGGCATCTTCCCCGATGGAAGCGGCCAAGGTGTCCAAACCCACAGGTCCCCCTGAAAACTTTTGGATGATGGTCAGTAAGATGGTCCTGTCATTCTGGTCCAAACCCAGTTTGTCCACTTCCAAAATATCCAAGGCAAAATCTGCCACCTCCTTGGTAATCACTCCGTCATATTTCACTTGTGCAAAATCTCTCACCCGCTTGAGCAGACGGTTTGCCAATCTAGGAGTTCCTCTGGAACGTCTTCCTATCTCCAAGGCTCCTGCTTCCTCAATCTCCACCTGTAGCACCTTTGCGGAACGCAACACAATGGTCTGCAATTCCTCCTCGGTGTAAAAATCCATTTTTTGCACCACTCCAAAGCGGTCTCGCAAGGGTGCGCTCAACAGCCCCGCTCTGGTCGTCGCTCCCACCAGAGTGAAATGCGGCAAATCCAGACGAATGGAACGAGCGGAAGAATCCTTTCCTAACATAATGTCAATCGCAAAATCCTCCATGGCGGGGTATAGAACCTCCTCCACCTGCCGATTCAAACGATGAATCTCATCCACAAATAGCACGTCCCCCTCCTGAAGTCCGTTTAAAATAGCGGCAATTTCCCCTGGTTTTTCAATCGCCGGTCCGGAAGTCACCTTCATGTTCACTCCCATCTCATTCGCAATAATGCCGCAGAGTGTGGTTTTTCCCAGTCCAGGAGGTCCATAGAACAAAATATGATCCAAAGACTCTCCCCTCGCCTTTGCCGCCTGTATAAAAATATGTAAATTTTGCTTGATTCTCTCCTGCCCAATATAATCTTTTAGATATTGCGGTCTCAGACTGCTCTCTATTTTCTTGTCTTCCTCCGTCGCTTCCGTCGCTATCACTCTTCTTTGTGCCATCGTCCTACTCTTTCCTTCATTTTCATTCTCTTCTTCTCACTTGTTGCCTGTTTCCTTTTTTTCATAAAAATTTTTAGCACGGAAACCCATTGCCTTTAGGCGGTGGGAGGAGTGCTATCTCCTTTCTTAATATTGCACACTTTACTGATTTGTGCTACACTTATTTTCAAGAGAAAACCGTTAGGCA
>JAUNGR010000049.1 GCA_030524485.1 bacterium
TAGAGAACTTAGCCGGACGCTGCTGCTTAATCTTCATTGAAGTTTTAGCCATGGATTCATCCTCCTAATTATTTCTGAAATGGCATATTGAATAATGTCAAAAGTTCACGAGCTTCCTCATCGGTCTGAGCGGTTGTAACAAAGATAACATCCATACCTCTTACTTTATCAACCTTGTCATATTCAATCTCAGGGAAAATCAACTGCTCTTTGATGCCCAGTGCGTAGTTTCCTCTTCCGTCGAATGCGTTCGGGTTTACACCTCTAAAGTCACGTACACGAGGCAGAGCCAAGTTAATCAGACGATCCACGAACTCATACATCTTCTCGCCACGCAGAGTTACCTTGCATCCGATTGCCATGCCCTCTCTGATTTTGAAGTTAGCAACAGACTTCTTTGCCTTAGTCAGGACAGCCTTCTGACCTGTGATAGTCTCAAGGTCTTTCACTGCGCTCTCCAGAACCTTAGCGTTTTCCTTAGCCTCACCAACACCCATGTTGATGACAACCTTGTCTAACTTCGGCACTTCCATAATATTCTTATAACCAAACTTCTTGATCATTGCCTCAACGATCTCATTCTGGTAGGTTTCTTTTAAACGAGCCATCTGTGTCTCCTCCTCTCCGAATTAGTCGATTACTTTTCCGGTTGCCTTAGCAACACGTACTTTTTTACCATCTTTCACTTCAAATCCAACCTTGGTTGCCTTGCCGTCTACAACAAGCATAACGTTGGAAATGTGAAGCGGTGCTTCGTGATGAAGGATTCCACCCTGCTGGTTCGCCATGTTTGGCTTTGCGTGCTTGGTTACCATGTTCACACCCTCAACCAGAACGGTGTTGTTCTTGGTGTCCACATGCAGCACCTTGCCCTGTTTGTCTTTATCTTTTCCTGCGATAACCTTTACGAGGTCGTCTTTTTTAATTTTATGCACAGCCTTTACCTCCCTATAATACTTCTGGAGCCAGAGAAACAATCTTCATAAACTGCTTCTCACGCAGTTCTCTTGCTACCGGTCCAAAGATACGGGTTCCTCTTGGAGTCTTGTCATCCTTGATAATAACTGCAGCGTTCTCATCAAATTTAATATAAGAACCGTTTTTACGGCGTGCACCTTTTACGCTGCGCACTACAACGGCCTTTACAACGTCGCCCTTCTTTACAACACCACCTGGTGTTGCATCTTTAACGGAAGCAACGATTACATCACCAATATTTGCATATCTTCTGGTTGAACCACCCATCACACGGATACACAGCAATTCTTTTGCACCGGTGTTGTCGGCAACCTTAAGTCTGGTTTCCTGCTGAATCATGCCTGATACTCCTTCCTGAAAATCAAATTATCTTGCTTTCTCGATAATTTCTACCAGTCTCCATCTCTTATCCTTGGATAACGGTCTGGTCTCCATTACCTTTACGGTATCACCGATGCCGCACTCATTGTTCTCATCATGAGCTTTCAACTTATATGTCTTTTTAACGATTTTACCGATTACAGGATGCTTTACATGGTTCTCGATCGCTACCACGATGGTCTTATCCATCTTGTCGCTGATAACCTTACCTGTACGGGTTTTTCTCAAATTTCTCTCCACGACTTCCAACTCCTTTCAAGTCAAGTTGTTATCTATCTTTACTCAGCAACCTTAGCCTTCTCAGTGATAACGGTCTGAATTCTTGCGATGTTCTTGCGAACCTCTTTGATTCTGCTGGTGTTATCCAACTGATTTGTTGCATTCTGGAATCTCAGGTTGAACAGTTCTTTCTTAGCAGCTACTAATTCATCATTTAACTGTGCGGCTGATTTTGCCTTTAAATCCTCTAAATACTTATTAATTTTCACTGTTATCACCGCCTTCTAAGTCTGCTTTAGAAGCAATTTTACATTTACATGGTAACTTGTGCATAGCCAGACGTAATGCTTCCTTAGCAATCTCCTCCGGAACACCTGCAATCTCAAACAGGACACGACCCGGCTTAACAACTGCTACCCAGTACTCCAGAGAACCTTTACCGGAACCCATACGGGTCTCAGCCGGTTTTGCGGTTACTGGCTTATCCGGGAAAATCTTGATCCAAACTTTACCACCACGCTTGATGTAACGGGTCATGGCAACACGGGCTGCCTCAATCTGATTGGACTTAATCCAGCACGGCTCTGTTGCAACCAGACCGAACTCACCGTTGGAGATTCTGTTGCCTCTTAACGCTTTACCTGCCATGCTTCCACGAAACTGTTTACGACGTTTCACTCTCTTAGGCATTAACATTATTTATCGCTCCCTTCCTTGTTTCCCTTAGTAGGAAGTACTTCGCCTTTGTAGATCCAAACCTTAACACCAACTTTTCCGTAGGTTGTATCTGCCTCAGCGAAACCATAGTCAATATCTGCTCTCAAGGTCTGCAGCGGGATGGTTCCCTCGCTGTAGAATTCTGTACGTGCCATATCTGCACCGCCCAGACGACCGGATACGGAAGTCTTGATACCCTTTGCTCCAGCCTTCATGGTTCTGCCCATGGTGGACTTCATAGCACGACGGAAGGAAACACGGTTCTCAAGCTGCTGTGCGATAGACTCTGCAACCAGCTGTGCGTCACGCTCTGCTCTCTTTACTTCTTTGATATCTACAAAAAGCTTCTTGGAAGTCAGCTTCTGAACCTCAGCTTTTAACTTCTCAATCTCTGCACCGCCCTTACCGATCACAACACCCGGTTTTGCAGTGTAGATGATAACTTTCACTCTGTTAGACGCTCTCTCAATCTCGATTTTGGAAACGCCTGCGCTGTACAGTTTCTTCTTCAGAAATGTTCTGATTTTGTGATCCTCTACCAAGCAGTCAGCAAAATCAGCTTCAGCATACCATTTGGAGTCCCAGTCTTTAATAACACCGACTCTTAAGCCGTGTGGATTTACTTTCTGTCCCATTTTTTGCCTCCTTATTTCTCATTCAGCACGATAGTGATGTGGCTTGTTCCTCTTTCGATTCTGTAAGCTCTACCCTGTGCTCTCGGTTTCACTCTCTTTAATGTCGGTCCCTTGTTTGCGAAGCACTCCTCCACATACAGTTTCTCAACATTCATTCCGTTGTTGTTCTCAGCGTTAGCGATGGCTGATTTTAACAACTTCTCTATTAAAGTAGAAGCATATCTGGGATTGTAAGCAACAATAGCCAGTGCAGTCTGCACATCTTTCCCTCTAATGGCATCTAAAACGTAACATGCTTTCTGAACAGACACTCTTGCATAAGACAGCTTTGCGGAAGGGCGTTTGTCAGCATTCGCATTTCTTTCTCTCTTGATTTGGGCTCTATGTCCTTTTGCCATGATTTAAAAACCTCCTTTCGAAAACTTCAGTCTTATCTGCTCTTCTTTTCGTCCTTACCATGACCTCTGTAGGTTCTGGTTGCAACGAACTCTCCAAGTTTATGTCCGACCATATCCTCTGTGATATATACCGGAACGTGTTTTCTACCATCATGAACTGCGATTGTATGTCCAACCATCTGCGGGAAGATGGTAGAACGGCGGGACCAAGTCTTGATTACCTGCTTCTGTCCTGCTGCATTCATTGCATCTACCTTCTTTAATAAATGAGCGTCCGCAAATGGGCCTTTTTTCAGTGAGCGAGCCATAGGTTTACCTCCTTATTTGATTGTCTTACCATTTCTTCTTCTTACGATCAGCTTATTGGACTGCTTGTTTTTCTTTCTGGTCTTCAGACCCAGAGCCGGTTTGCCCCAAGGTGTGGATGGACCTGGACGGCCGATACCGGTCTTACCCTCACCACCACCGTGTGGATGGTCATTCGGGTTCATAACGGAACCACGAACGGTCGGTCTGATGCCCATGTGACGTTTTCTACCAGCTTTACCAATATTAATAAGGTTGTGCTCGCCGTTTCCTACAACGCCGATTGTTGCTCTGCACTCAATCGGAACCATTCTCATCTCGCCGGATGGAAGTCTTAAGGTTGCATATTTGCCTTCCTTAGCCATTAACTGAGCCGCATTTCCTGCGGAACGAACCAACTGGCCACCCTTACCTGGATGCAGCTCGATGTTGTGAATCTCAGCACCTACCGGAATTGCACTCAGTGGCAGGCAGTTTCCAACCTTTGCCTCTGCATTTGCACCATTCATAATCTTCATGCCTACCTTCAGACCTGCCGGTGCAAGGATATATGCCTTCTCGCCATCTACGTAGCAGATTAAAGCGATGTTTGCTGTTCTGTTCGGATCGTACTCGATAGCAACTACAGTTGCCGGAATACCATCTTTGTGATTTCTCTTGAAATCGATGATTCTGTATTTTCTTCTGGAACCGCCGCCACGATGTCTTACGGTAATTTTACCCTGACTGTTGCGACCTGCATTTTTCTTTAAAGAAACAACTAAGGATTTCTCAGGAGTAGACTTGGTGATTTCGGAGAAATCATAACCAGTCATATTTCTTCTGGAAGGGGTATATGCGGTATACTTTTTGATTCCCATGTGTTTCAACTCCTTTCGGTTATTAACAACGCCTCCCGGCGTTTCGATTATTAGTATCCAGGCAATCGAGCCTGATAGTTTTTACGGTGTGCAGGCAACTCTTAGCCTGCGTGCGGATTAAAGACCCTGGAAGATTTCGATTTCCTTGCTGTCTGCTGTCAGCTTTACGATTGCTTTCTTTGTCTTAGCAGTCTTGCCGAAGGTCATTCCTCTTCTCTTTGTCTTACCCTCTAAGTTCATGGTGTTGACAGAAGCTACCTTAGTTCCTGGGAACATCTTCTCAACAGCTTCCTTAATCATAGTCTTGTTGGACTCCGGATGAACCAAGAAGGTGTATTTCTTCTCAGCCATAGCGTTCATTGTCTTCTCTGTGACAACTGGCTTTAAAATAACGTCGTAGTACTGAATGCTTGCCATTATGCGTACACCTCCTCGATAGATGCAACAGCAGCCTTTGTCGCTACTACTGTGTTGTACTTCAAGATATCATATACATTGATGGTTCCAACGCTGGCGGTCTTTACAGTCGGGATATTTCTTGCGGACAATACCACTTTCTCGCTGCCCTCGCCCAGAACAACCAAAGCCTTGTTTACTTTCAGATTGTTCATAACGGTCTGGAACTTCTTCGTCTTAATCTCATCAAAATTCATCTCGTCTACTACGATGAACTTGTTCTCCTGAACACGGCTGGTAAGAGCGGACTTTAATGCCAGTCTTCTTTCCTTCTTGTTCAGTTTGATTGTGTAATCTCTTGGTGTCGGAGCGAATACTACGCCGCCGCCCTTCCACTGAGGAGCTCTGATGGATCCCTGTCTTGCATGACCGGTTCCTTTCTGTCTCCACGGTTTTCTACCACCACCGGATACCTCAGAACGTGTCTTTGCTTTCTGTGTACCCTGACGTTTATTTGCAAGCTGGCTTACAACTGCCATATGAACGAGATGCTCGTTTACTTCTACACCGAACACTGCGTCGTTCAGTTCCAATGTACCAACTTCATTACCTTCGATATTGAAAACAGATACGTTTGCCATTTGTGTGTGTCCTCCTTTCATAAAAGCGTCAATTACTTAGATGCTTTTACCGTTTCCTTTAATGTTACTAATGCTTTCTTGCATCCCGGTACAGCTCCCTTAACCAGAATCAGGTTGCTCTCAGCATCTACTCTTACAACTTCCAGATTCTGAGTTGTTACTTTCTTAGCACCCATGTGACCCGGCATTCCTTTGCCCTTGAATACACGACCCGGAGTAGTTGCGGAACCATTGGAACCCTGATGACGATGGAACTTAGAACCATGAGCCATCGGTCCTCTGTGCTGTCCCAGTCTCTTGATTGCACCCTGGAAACCTTTACCTTTGGAGATTGCTGTTGCATCAACCTTATCACCAGCAGCAAAGATATCTGCCTTAATTTCATCTTTTACAGAATACTCGGAAGCATTCTCAAATCTAAACTCTCTGATAAATCTCTTGTAAACAACGCCTGCCTTGTCAAACTGACCTTTCACTGGCTTGTTCACTAATTTTTCCTTCTTGTCTACGAAGCCGACCTGCACTGCCTCATAGCCATCTTTCTCTGCTGTCTTAACCTGTGTTACAACACAAGGACCAGCCTGAAGAACGGTTACCGGAATCAAAACTCCGTTCTCGTTGAAGATTTGGGTCATGCCAACTTTTGTGGCTAAAATCGCTTTCTTCATTTTCTTACCTCCTGTTTCATGTCTACAGCGGATTTACTGCACATCCTTGGCCCTGCATCTTTTGCAAGCAATGCACTGCCTGTGCGTAAATCATCCTAGAACAGTCCAATATAGGTGGAACACTATAAACCCGCCTGCGGGTATGTTGATTCCTCTTCAGGAAAGTGTTGCTTTTATATTTAAACCCTTCAGGATATCTCTTAATTATTAGAACTCAGACTCTGTAATCACTGCACTGTGTATGCTTGGATTCCTGTAATTACTTTGTGATGGTCTTTAATGTGATTGCCACACCTGCTGGCATCTCTAACTTAGCCAGAGTGTCCACTGTCTTCTGGGACGGTGCTACGATGTCAATCAGTCTCTTGTGAGTTCTCTGCTCGAACTGCTCTCTGGAATCTTTGTACTTATGAACAGCTCTTAAGATGGTTACAACCTCTTTCTTTGTCGGCAGCGGCACCGGTCCGCTCACCTGAGATCCTGTCTTCTTTACAGTCTCGACAATCTTACCAGCACACTGGTCTACCAACTGATGGTCGTAAGCCTTTAATGTAATTCTCATAACTTGACTTGCCATAAAAAAAGTCGCCTCCTTTTCGCACTTTTTAAATCGAAGTACGACAAGCGGTGACTGTACACGTTCCCGCGTGTGTCTTGCTGACTCACGCTTCTTCCCTGCTCTCATCTTGCAGTATTTATAAATTGTACAGTGACTTGTCGCCAGTTTCCTAACTTGACATTTGCTCCACGGAAAACCTGCCCTTGCGGCAGCAACCTCACGCTTCTTTGCTATCATGTCACAGCTTTTTTACAATAGCATACTTCTCTCAAAAAATCAACACCTTTTTTATATTTTTTTCTTTGAAAGTCCCGGACGGCGGTTGCAATGTAGAAAAAGAACGAAAAAGAGAAACCCTGCACGAAAAGTTACGTTCGCAGGATTTCTCCATGTATAGTGGTGATTCGCCGTATATTAATGTTCGCTTCGTTATGTACACTTTATTTAATCATTCGGAAATACTGGTTCCACTGGGGTTCTGTAGTTGCCGCCTCCAAAGGTCTCATCGTTCAACTCAGTCAAAGCACCGCTGCTGTTGGTCTTAAACTTATTGCCATCTGCATCCTTCACGCTGCGGCTCTTCTGCACCTTGCCAGAGCTATTCACGACATAGGTGGTGTACTTGCCGTTGGTGTTGGACTCGATGCTGAATGCCTCATAGCGAGCGGAGGAATCTGCCTTCTGCAATTTGCCCTTGTAATACAGATAGCCATCACGCACACCTGTGTATCCTCTGCCCTTGTAGGTACCGGACTCTGTAAAGTAGAAGGTGCTGTCTGTGCCATCCCCCTCCTCTATAGTTTTCTTTCCGGTCACAACGGAGCTGGTCGCCTTATCTCCAAAATAATAGGTGTGATAATCGGAGCCATCCTTTGTGGCTAATTTCTGCATTCCCTGAATCGGATTTCCCAACTCATTAAATAAGTAGGTAATGCCTCCGATACGCACCAAATCTGCCTCGCTTCCGCTGCCTTCCGCAGGACCAGTCTTTGGGGAACCATCATTCTCAAAATAGAAATACTGCTCCTCATCGTAGGAACTGCCATCCACTTCCTCCGGCGGGTACAAGAGCTGCCATCCAGTCTGGCGAACGCCGCTGCTGTTGTAATACTTGTATCCAGCTATGTCAGTCTCACTGCCTTCCACTGGAACCCAACCAGTCTGCATCTCTCCAGTGCTGTCAAAACAGTACCAAACGTTGCTGATGCGTCTCTCGCCATACTCATCCTCTGGCTGATACAGCCTGCCTTTGGTATCAAAGTAAAACCACTTTTTCTCGCCGTCATCCTCATCAAACATCGGGCCGTAGTCGTCATCGTCATCATCGTCTTCTCTGGGAACCACATTCTGCCATCCGGTTCGCATCGCACCGTCACTGCCCAGATAATAGACATACTCGCCTTCCTCAAACCAGCCCGTCTTCATGATGCCGTCATCGTCAAAGTAATAATAACGGTCGCTGATTTTCTTCCAAGCATCGGTAATCTTTTTTCCGGTGCTACCTAAATAATACCAATCATACTCATTATAATTGTCTGTGGAAACCTTTAGCCATTTGTCTGTCGCCATGATGCCGTTGCTGTCCACATAATACGTGTCATCGTCCACCCAGCGATTTAGGGACATATAACCATCGCTTCCTAGATAACGCCAGAGGTTATCTGCTCCCTTACGCCACTCATTTGTCACCTTATTTCCGTTTGAGTCCTGATAAATGTAATTGTTGCCAGATTGCACCCAACCTTCCGCATGTGCCGTCAACGCTACCCCGAAACTGAACACAAGCGTACACAAAAGGACTGCCATCCCTCTTTTTCTCATTCTGTCCTCTCCTTACCTATTCCAGATTTCTCCAAATCTTTCCCGTGTCCAATCTCTTGAAACGCAGCCTTCGCTAGATAACGATGGCTTTATAACGATATGGACTCTGCTATCTCTCATTTTATCAATACTTAAGAAAATATTCAATGAAAATAATCTTTCAATATTATTACAATTATACCAAATTATTAAATGATACGGATGCTACCATTCACAACCCGCTTCGGAATCGTACTATACCAACTATGCCTTTGCTTCCCATCTTCCGGAAGCTCCACAGGGAAGTACCAAACCGCTCTCCGTCACAGGAAGACCAATCTCCTCCGCCCTCACACTGCCCTCAAACTTGGGATTTAACTCCGTCGCTAACAGGTAGGAGAGCACAGAAGGAGCCAAACCCGTGGTGTAGGAATTAATCAGGAAAAACAAGGGCTTATCCGAAAGCAGCTTCGCACAGAGCTTCACGAAGGGATGAATGGAATCCTCTATCTTCCAGATTTCTCCTTTGGGGCCTCTTCCGTAGGATGGTGGGTCCATAATAATGGCATCGTAGCGGTTGCCTCGCCGCAGCTCCCTTTCCACAAATTTGGTGCAATCGTCCACCAACCAGCGAATCGGTGCATCCTCAAGCCCAGAACTCTTGGCATTCTCCTTGGCCCAAGCCACCATTCCCTTGGAGGCATCCACATGCGTCACATTGGCTCCTGCCTTTGCCGCCGCCAAGGTCGCTCCACCCGTGTAGGCAAAGAGATTCAGCACCTTGATGGGTCTTCCTGCCCCTTTGATTTTTTCAGAACACCAGTCCCAGTTCACCGCCTGCTCCGGAAAGAGGCCAGTGTGCTTAAAACTAAAGGGCTTTAACTGAAAGGTAAGACCATGATAGGAAATGGCCCACTGCTCCGGCAAATCAAAAAACTCCCACTCGCCGCCGCCCTTTGCACTTCTATGGTAATGTCCATTCTTCTTTTTCCAACCGGCTGCCTTGTGAGGGGTGTCCCAAATAACCTGCGGGTCTGGACGTACCAGAAGATACTTTCCCCATCTTTCTAACTTCTCTCCGTTTGAACAGTCTATCACTTCATAATCCTTCCATCGGTCTGCTATCCACATATTTTTTTCCTCTTTTCTCTTTTCTTATTTTCTCAGCTTTCCCTTACACCCCTCTGGGACTTTCTATGAAAGTCGATTGCTCCGAGCATCCAGTCTGCCCAGCTGCTTGACAGCACTTTCAGAGTATTATAAGTGCAACTCCCTTTTAACGTCAATACCTACCTCCTGATATCAGCTTCCAAAAGAATGGAAGATAACGTCCCAGAATACGCCTCCCCAATTCTGCCAAAGCAAAGGCAGCCACAATGTCTATTATATATAGAAGAAAGGCAGCCAAAACACTGCCCTCGAACCAGAGTACAGCAAGCTTATTTAGGCTGCGTACAATCAAGAAATGCGTCGCATAGACAAAGAAAGTTCCCTTCATCCAGCCTCTTACCTTCGGAACTGGCACTTCCTTCCCTATCATCCATAAGCCTGTAGGCACTCCCAAACGCAAAAGCACCACTGGCACTGGAAAGAGAAAGGAGGGAAAGAGAAGTTGGGGGAGAACCGAAAGCAGCACACAGGCGGCTCCCAGCAATAGTCCCTTTTTTCCAAAGGCTGTTTCCACCAAGTTTCTCGCATGAAGAGCAGCGTAAGCAGCGGTCGCATAGTAGACCAAGGCATCGGCATTCAATAATCCAATCTGTATCTGCAGAGCCACTGCCATCCATGCTGCCCCCAAAAACAACAAGCCAAGGATTCGCTGATGCAAAAATGCATAGAGAAAGGGAGCGGAAACAATCAGCAAAATCAATTGAAATAGGTACCAAAATACTGGATTGTAGCTGTAATTAACAATGGCAGACCACAGCTCCGAGGTAGATAGGACCACCCCGTCCACATCCGAAATGCGGGAGAGAAAGGGCAGGGACGACATCAGGCAGTAGAGTCCATAGTACAAGACATTCCACACCACAAAAGGCACCAAAATGCTGAAAATCCTAGACTTCCATTTGGAAAACAGCTTGGAGAAACTAAAGTTTCGATAAAACAGATAAGCGGATATCATAAAAAACCCTGGCACTGCTATCTGCCCCAGTTCCAAGGCAATAAAATCTTGAAAGCGAATCAAAAGCCTAGCTCCCAAGCTGGATTCCTCTGTCAATGCAAATAACTCTGCATTTTGGCTATGTACCCCAACCACCAGTGCGCAGAGAAAAAAAGACATCCAGTGAATCCGATTCCGAAAGCCTATTTCTTTCATGAGTGTCCTCCCTTCGCACTTTCTGTTTTCCTACGGATGCTAGCATTAGTGAACAAGGGGACATACGGTCAGGACAGGGTGAATTTTGCGTCCTGCTGTGTTGCTTTTCGCTCTGCGTACGTCCAGTACGCATCGTTCAAGCGCCTTGCAGGGCACAAAATTTATCCCTGCCTGACTCTGCGACCTCAAGCGGAGAGAATATGGCCATTTTCAAGGCAGACGATGGAGGCGTACTGGACGTACGCCGACTGAGGATAACGCAGAAAATGGCCAGATTATCCCGCTTTGAGGCGTATGTTCCCCTGTCCACTAATGCTAATATTACTTTTAGTATATGACAGTTTTTCCGAACACACAATCTATTTTTTTCTTGCCTTCCTATATTTTTCCTCTCTTGGCAGTTTTGATTGACAAAATGTGATATAATGAGGAAATAGCATCCGTGAACAAGGGGAGATACGGTCAGGATAGGGTGAATTTTGTGTCCTGCTGTGTTGCTTTTCACCCTGCGTACATCCAGTACGCATCGTTCAAGCTCCTTGCAGGGCACAAAATTTATCTCTACCTGACTCTGTGACCTCAAGCGGAGAGAATCTGATCCTTTTGAAGGCAGACGATGGAGGCGTACTGAACGTACGCCGACTGAGGATAAGGCAGAAAATGGCCAGATTATCCCGCTTTGAGGCGTATGTTCCCCTGTCCACGGATGCTAGCCGTTTTTTTAAGAAAAATAAGCAATTATATAACAGCACTTTATTTTTTGGAGGTACGTTTATGAAACACCTTTCACGAAAACTACTCTGCCTGCTTGGCGGTGGTCTCTTCGGAATAGCCATTTTTCAGGCTGTCGCCCCTTCTGCGGCGGATGCTTCGTTTCAAAGCTTTGCCATCACCACTGGCCCTGCTTTTCGCCCCCTAAAAACGAATGACCAATATGCCTCATTGCAATGGGCTTATCTCAACGACGGAACCTTTGAGCGGCAGGTGGTTATGAACTATCTCCAGCTCACGGAGGAAGCCCTTTTGGATCACCGCTTGGCAGAACCAGCCGCAGGAGATGGGCCCGCATCCAGAGCCTATCTCACCATCGAATCTCAGCCAAACATTGACTTGAATCTGGAGAGTGCTTGGCAGCTTTACGATGAGACAGAAAACAAACGTGAGGTTGTGGTGGCTCTGATTGACTCTGGTGTGGATATCACTCATCCAGATTTGATGGATTCCTTCTGGATAAACTCTGGAGAGATTGCTGGAGATGGCATTGATAATGATAACAATGGCTATGTGGACGATGTGTATGGCTGGAATTTCATAGACAATACAGCCGTGATTCACGACTCCTCCTTGAGCAATGAGGAGAACCACGGAACGCATGGAGCCGGAACCATTGCCGCCTCCCGCGGAAATGAGATTGGCATTGCCGGTATCAATGACAACCAGTATGTCAAATTGATGGTGCTAAAGACTGTGAATGGTACTAGAGGCATCGGTTCCTACAAAGCCATCGTAGCTGCCATTCAGTATGCAGAGGCAAACGGAGCCGATATCTGCAACTTAAGCCTCGGAACCTACACCGATTATCCAGAGATTCAGGAAGCCATCGCTCAGTCCAAGATGCTCTTTGTCGCTGCCTGCGGCAACGGAGACTCCTACTACAACATCGGCTATGACATTGACGTTTCACCAGTCTATCCAGCCTCCTACCCGCAGGACAACATTATCTCCGTCGCTAGTTTAAATTTTGATGGCAACCTCAGCAACAGCTCCAATTATGGCAAAAATAGCGTTGACCTTGCCGCCCCTGGAGAGTCCATTCTAAGCACTCTTCCCAACGGCCGCTACGGTATGATGAGTGGTACTTCCATGGCAGCCCCCATGGTGAGTGGTCTAGCCGCTATGCTTTACAGCTCGCATCCAGACTGGAGCCTTGCGGATGTCAAGACTGCCCTTCTCAGCAGCGTCAAGCCTTTGGATAGCTTGCAAGACAAGGTGCTTACTGGAGGAATACCGGATGCCACTGCAGCTATGCAATGGGAGAAATCAACATCTTAATTTTTGTAACAAATGAATAAAATTTCTTAGTAATCTTTTCCAAAAAAAGAATTGATTTTTCTTCAAAAAAGAGTTAAAATAAACAACGGAAAGAAGTGTTAATTTTTTAACAATTCAAAAGGCTTTTCCTTTTTTCTGCGGACAGGCCCAAACATCATTTTATTTCATATGGAGGTAATCAACATGGGAAGATTTACTTTACCGAGAGACTTGTATTGGGGCAAAGGTGCTCTGGAAAATCTAAAGACATTAAAAGGCAAAAAAGCCGTTCTGGTACTGGGCGGCGGCTCCATGAAGAGGTTTGGTTTTGTGGACAAAGCCTTAGCTTACTTAAAGGAAGCCAACATTGAGACCATTCTGTTTGAGAACGTAGAGCCAGACCCATCCGTAGAGACGGTTATGAAAGGTGCGGCTGTGATGCGTGAGTTTGGACCAGATTGGATTATTTCTATGGGAGGCGGTTCCCCGATTGACGCTGCCAAAGCGATGTGGGCCTTCTATGAGTATCCGGATTGCACCTTTGAGCAGCTCATCACTCCTTTCAGTTTTCCGGAGCTGAGAACCAAGGCAAAATTCTGTGCCATCCCTTCCACTTCCGGCACTGCAACTGAGGTAACCGCCTTCTCCGTTATCACAGACTACCAGAAGGGCATCAAATATCCGTTGGCAGATTTCAATATCACTCCGGATGTTGCGATTGTGGATCCCGAATTGGCAGAGACCATGCCAAAGCACTTGGTGGCTTACACCGGTATGGACGCTTTGACCCACGCCATTGAGGCCTATGTCTCCACTCTGCACTGCACCTTCACGGACCCGCTCGCTCTGAAAGCCATCAGCATCGTGAATAGCGATTTGGAGAAATCCTACGATGGCAATATGAGAAGCCGCGAGGAGATGCACTATGGGCAATGTCTGGCAGGTATGGCCTTCTCCAACGCTCTGTTGGGAATCGTTCATTCCTTGGCACACAAGACTGGAGCGGCTTTCTCCACCGGTCACATCACCCACGGTCTGGCAAATGCTATGTACCTGCCTTATGTCATCAAGTACAATTCTCAGGTCGAAGAGGCTAAGAAGAGATATGAGGAGATTGCTGTTACCATGGGCTTAGAGCCAAGTGTAGAAGCTCTCAGACAGAAGATTCGTGAGATGAACAACTACATGTCCATTCCAAATACGTTAAAAGAATTTGGCATTGTTGAGGAAGAATTCAAGGAGAAGGTAGCAACGATTGCTGCCAATGCCGTGGCAGATGCTTGTACCGGCTCCAACCCAAGACCGATAGACCCTGCAAATATGGAAAAACTCCTTACTTGCATCTACTACGGCACTGAGGTAGAGTTCTAAGCCTTTCCAAGCGGCTAGAAACCGATAGACGAATTCCCCAAAAAAGCGGAGCAAATCCTTCCTTTCTGGAAGGACTTGCTCCGTTTTTAAACCAACAGAAAAACCTCCAAAAACCGAAATTTTTGGAGGTCATCTTACGCTTGGACACAATACCCAAAAGGGTATTTTATTTCTATTTATAATTCGGTATTAGCCTAACACCTACTGATAATCTAAGATTACTCGATGATGGTTACAACTCTACCGGAACCTACTGTACGGCCGCCCTCACGGATAGCGAAACGAAGACCTTGCTCCATAGCTACCGGATGAATCAGCTCAACAGTCATCTCTACGTTATCACCAGGCATACACATCTCTGTTCCCTCTGGTAATTCGCAAACGCCAGTAACGTCAGTTGTTCTGAAGTAGAACTGCGGACGATAGTTGTTGAAGAAAGGTGTATGACGACCACCCTCATCCTTGGTCAGTACGTAAACCTGTGCTGTAAATTTCTTATGGCACTTTACGGAACCTGGCTTAACCAGACACTGTCCACGCTCGATCTCGTTTCTCTGAACACCACGAAGCAGAGCACCGATGTTATCACCAGCCTGAGCCTCGTCAAGCAGCTTACGGAACATCTCGATACCAGTAACAACTACCTTACGTGTATCCTCATGTACACCAACGATCTCAACTTCGTCAGATACATGCAGAGTACCACGCTCTACTCTACCGGTAGCAACCGTACCACGACCTGTGATAGAGAATACATCCTCTACTGGCATCAGGAATGGCTTATCTGTCTCACGAACTGGATCCGGAACGTAGGAGTCAACAGCTTCCATCAGCTCAACTACCTTGTCGCCCCACTCGCCTGTGGTATCCTCCAGAGCCTTCAGAGCGGATCCCTTGATGATTGGTGTGTCATCGCCCGGGAAGTCATACTCGCTTAACAGCTCACGGATCTCCATCTCTACTAACTCAAGCAGCTCCTCATCGTCTACCATATCGCACTTGTTCATGAATACAACGATATAAGGAACGCCTACCTGACGGGACAGAAGGATGTGCTCTCTTGTCTGAGCCATAACACCGTCTGTAGCAGCTACAACCAGGATAGCGCCGTCCATCTGAGCAGCACCAGTGATCATGTTCTTAACGTAGTCAGCATGTCCTGGGCAGTCAACGTGAGCATAGTGTCTGTTTGGAGTCTCATACTCAACGTGTGCTGTGGAGATTGTGATTCCACGCTCTCTCTCTTCCGGAGCCTTATCGATATTCTCGAAAGCAACAGCCTCACCTGTGCCATATCTATCATGCATAGTCTTTGTGATAGCAGCTGTTAAAGTTGTTTTACCATGGTCAACGTGTCCAATGGTACCAATGTTACAATGCGGTTTTGTTCTTTCAAACTTAGCTTTAGCCATTTTATAACGTCCTCCTTAATTTGCACCCACAGTGAAGCGGGGCTTTTCTATTAATTAATAATATAACTTCTCAGGCTGTATTTTATTATATGCTATTTGCCAATAATTTTCAAGCCTAAGTTCATATAAAAATCCTCTCTCCGCCCCATAAATGCAAGCAGATATGGGACAGAGGAGTCTATATCACTATGAAAGTGTTATTTTAGAGAAATTACTTTCCGTTCTTCTCGGACAGAACCTTCTCCTGTACGCTCTTCGGTACCTGCTCATATTTCTCAAAGAACATAGAGTAGTTACCACGTCCCTGTGTGCTGGAACGAAGGTCTGTGGAATATCCGAACATCTCAGCAAGCGGCACATAAGCCTTGATCATCTTGCCTCCTCCGATGTCCTCCATACCCTCGATACGTCCACGACGGGAGTTCAAGTCACCGATTACATCGCCCATGTACTCCTCAGGCATAGTAACCTCGACCTTCATGATCGGCTCCAACAGTACTGGATTTGCCTTCTTCATAGCTTCTTTGAAGGCCATGGAACCAGCAATCTTGAAGGCCATCTCAGAAGAGTCAACCTCATGGTAGGAACCATCATATACGTTTGCATTTACACCCAGTACTGGGAATCCGCCAAGGATACCTGCCTTGGTAGCCTCCTCGATACCTGCTCCGACTGCCGGAATGTACTCCTTCGGAATCGCACCACCGACAACAGAAGACTCGAACTTGAAGGTCTCTTCGCTGTTCGGATCCATTGGTGTAAATTTAACCTTACAGTGTCCGTACTGTCCACGTCCACCGGACTGCTTTGCATATTTGTACTCTTGGTCGATCGGCTTTGTGAAAGTCTCCTTGTATGCTACCTGAGGAGCACCTACGTTAGCCTCAACCTTGAACTCACGAAGCAGACGGTCAACGATGATTTCCAGATGCAGCTCACCCATACCGGAGATGATGGTCTGACCAGTCTCTGTATCGGTATGAACACGGAAGGTCGGATCCTCCTCTGCCAGCTTCACCAATGCCTCGCCCATCTTGTCCTGACCTGCTTTGGTCTTTGGCTCGATAGCGATATCGATAACCGGCTCTGGGAACTCCATAGACTCCAGAATAACTGGATGCTGGTCATCACAGATGGTATCACCGGTTGTTGTATTCTTGAAACCAACTGCCGCTGCGATATCACCGGAGTATACCTTATCCAACTCCTGTCTCTTGTTTGCGTGCATCTGAAGGATACGTCCTACACGCTCCTTCTTATTCTTAGTTGCATTCAGTACATAAGAACCGGAGTTCATAGTACCGGAATACACACGGAAGAATGCCAATTTACCCACGTATGGGTCTGTCATAATCTTGAATGCCAGAGCTGCGAAAGGCTCCTCATCGGAGGAATGTCTCTCGATCTCATTGCCGTCCAAATCCACACCCTTGATAGCTGGGATGTCAGTCGGAGCTGGCATATATTCCAGAATAGCGTCCAGAAGCTTCTGAACACCTCTGTTACGGTAAGCAGAACCACAGCAAACCGGAATGGCACGGCACTCGCAAGTTGCCTTACGAAGAGCAGCCTTCAGAGAAGCTACGTCTGGCTCCTCACCTTCCAGATACTGCATCATCAGATCGTCATCCAGCTCGCAGATTTTCTCAACCAGCTCTGTGTGATACAGCTCTGCATCATCTGCCATGTCTGCCGGAATCTCCTCGATGGTGATCTTCTCACCCTTATCGTCATGATAAATATAAGCCTTCATCTCGAACAGGTCGATGATCCCTTTGAACTCATCTTCCTTACCGATAGGAAGCTGTAAGCAGATGGTATTCTTACCCAGACGAGTATGAATCTGCTCCACAGCAGCGTAGAAGTTTGCACCTAAAATGTCCATCTTGTTGATGAAAGCCATTCTCGGTACGTTATATGTGTCAGCCTGTCGCCACACATTCTCGGACTGCGGCTCTACACCACCCTTTGCACAGAACACGCCAACTGCACCGTCCAATACACGCAGAGAACGCTCAACCTCAACTGTGAAGTCAACGTGTCCCGGTGTATCAATGATGTTGATACGATGCTCCAAAGCACCTGGCTTTGGCTTATTATTTTCCTGCAGTGTCCAGTGACAGGTAGTAGCTGCAGAAGTGATGGTAATACCTCTCTCCTGTTCCTGCTCCATCCAGTCCATGGTAGCGGTACCCTCGTGAGTATCACCAATTTTATAGTTTACACCAGTATAATACAGAATACGCTCTGTCAAAGTGGTCTTACCAGCATCGAT
>JAUNGR010000050.1 GCA_030524485.1 bacterium
CATACCAGAAAAAAGAAATTTGTTCATATTTTATTTACTCATGCGTTTGTCGTGCTGCCCGCTGCCACCACTTCCTAAACATTTATGTTTCCCAAAAACAGGACGCATCTATTCATATTTCTTTCACAAACCTTTCAAATTTTCATCACATTTTTCTATTATCTTATAGACATCAAGGATAATTCAAACCTTTTTACATAGATTCTCATACAAACGCCAGCTGAATCGACTCCAGCTGGCCCTCCTTTTTTACACTCTTATCAGATATGACAGCAATCTTACTTCCTTATTTTTCTCACTTAACCCTTTCCATCAAATGCTGGATTGAAGGCATAAAAATCTTTATGATTGAGTTTTTCTTGAACTTTCGTCAACGTTTCCCCAAATCTCTGAAAATGCACAATCTCCCTTTCTCTCAGATAGCGAATGACATCACAAACGTCTGGGTCTTTGACCACCCTCAAAATATTTTCATACGTACTTCTTGCCTTTTGTTCTGCTGCCATATCTTCAAATAAATCTGTAATCACATCTCCCTTACATTGAAATTCACAGGCATTGAAGGGAACTCCTCCAGCCGCTTGTGGCCAAATTCCAGTTGTATGGTCAATGTAATATGGGGCAAAACCCGATTTTTCGATTTCTTCTGCACTCAATTTTCGAGTGAGCTGATGAATGATAGCCGCTATAATCTCCATATGAGCCAGCTCTTCCGTTCCGACATCGGTCAACGTTGCCTTACACACATCGTATGGCATAGAATAACGCTGAGACAAATACCGCATGGATGCACCGATTTCTCCGTCCGGTCCTCCATATTGACTCATGATAAACTGTGCCATCTGTGGGTTTGGTTCTTTGATTTTTACCGGATACTGTAGTCTCTTTTCATAACTCCACATACTTATACCCCTCCTTCCCAAGGCCATGGGCCCTGCACCCACGTCCAGCCATTCTGCACATTTACTTGATCCACACTAAGAGGGGCATATTTTGCCTCATACTCCGCCTTCGCTGTCCGATACTGCTGTACGGCCTCCGTGTAAAATTGCAACGCACTGCTGTCATTGGGATGGGTATCCAAATATAGAAGAATATCATCCACCGCAAAACCCGTTTCTGAAATTCGTGTCATCAAAAGCTCTCTCTCATTCATCAGCGGCACCTCCCCATCATAAATGGCAGATCCAAGGACGGAAAGATGGTTCCTCTCTTTCTTCCTGTCGCAAGGTCATACGTTCTTTCCCAATTTTGCATCGGAACAAAGGCCATTCCAACTGTAAAATTTTCAGACTGCTCCAAAGGGCGAAATGTTACATTTCCCTTTTGCTTCCCTTCGTTTGAAACACTTTGTGTTGGTTGCAAAGAGATACAGGAGTTACAAGTGGGAGTGCTTCCCCGCTGCCCCTCTCTTATGGGACAGGACAAATTTATCTGTGCTCCCATATTGCCAGAAGCCATATATACCATATTCCCGGCTCTATGATTTCCCATACCAGACATTCCTCTTTTACCAGAAAATTCCATGCCTACTAAACTCTCTTTCTTTTTTTCTATTTTATCTTATGTGCTCTTTTGGGGATTGTGACAGTCCTTTTCTCCCATTTTTTCTGTATTTTAGCCTGTCCAATCCCTTCGGAACGCTTTTGAGGCAGCTGCATATGATATAGTACAACCCAACAAAGTAAAAGGAGATTTCAATATGTGCAATTCTTGTTCCTGCAATCGTTCCTGTAATGCCAACGCTTCCTATACCATCAACACTTCCGGTTGTGGCTGTGGCTGCAGCAGCACAACAAACAGCTGCGGTTGCAACGGTACAACAAACAGCTGCGGCTGTAACACCTCCTCCAATACCTGCGGCTGTGGCTGCCGTAGAAGCTGCAATGGTTGTGGCTGCACTTCCAACACTTCTACCAATACCTGCGGCTGCAACAGAAGCTGCAACAACAACTGCGGCTGCAACTGTGCTTGGAATGGCAGACGCAGAGCATACAATACCGGCTACCAGAATGGTTTCAACGTTGGCTTCGATGCTGGATGCAACTCCTGTTCCAATGCTGGAAACATCGAAATCACTCCGTTTGACACCGGAAGTACAACTTCTTCTGGCTCCTGTGGCTGCAACTAAACGAAGAGTCTTCTCCTGCAGCGAATCACCATTCTAGAGAGGAAGTTCCGTAGAAAGTTTTTCTTAATCTTTTTATCATAAAGCTTTCACAATTTGCTCAAATTTTGGTCACATTTGTTCTGTATCTTATAAAGCATAAAGGATACGAAAAATCCTTTACAAAACTTTTTCTTTTCATACTCAATGGGAGTGTCGCAAGCGGCACTCCCCTCCTCCAAAAAGCGAATTTTCTATTTCATCTTTTTATTGCATTCCCTTCCCTTTCTCAACTACAGGGGCAGTCGCAGCCGTGAATCTAATCCACCCAAATCCACACCACCGTGAACACTCTGTTTTTCCGTGCGAAAGGCAGCGTGATATGGACATTTTGCACAATTTTTATGAAATTTTTAATAAAAATATTATATTTTATTCAAATTCCTTTCACAATATCAGACTATAGTATTATTATACAAAGATTCATAAATCCAAACCGAACGGATTTTCTTTGGCGAAACCGAACCCATAAAAATCTCTTACTATGCACTGCGGTGCTATACACTACAGATACACTACATATAAAGGAGCTTATACTATGAATATATTATTTTTCTTACATCCCAAAAATGAGGTTGCTTTCATCTACAAGCACGATACCCTTCGTCAGGCATTGGAAAAGATGGAGATTCATCGCTATTCTGCGGTTCCCATCCTAGATAAGGAGGGACATTATGTCGGAACCCTGACGGAAGGAGACCTTCTTTGGGGCATCAAGCGCTTGTACAGCCTTTCGGTGCGAGATGCAGAGAATGTTCCCATCACGCAGCTTCCCCGTCGCCTTGACAATCAACCAGTTTGTGCCAATGCCAATATGGAGGACTTGATTGATAAGGCCCTCAATCAAAACTTTGTACCGGTTGTGGACGATTCCAAGCACTTTATTGGCATCATCACCCGAAAAGACATCATTGAATATTGTTACCGACTGACAAAGACTCAAAACAAAGACTTCCAAGAAATGATTCAGATGATTTAAGACTTCCAAAAAGCACTACCGTTCTTGTAAAAATGCAGGTGCGATTCCCTCTCTTTTTCGGATGGAATCGCACCTCTCTTGTATCTACTTTTATTCCAAATAATCCAAAGGATCTACCGGCTTTTGCTCCTGCTGCAATTCCAAATAGAGATTGCTGCCTTCCACCGCATAATACTTTGTTGGTTCTGCTACATAACCCAGCACCTGTCCCTTGCTCAGATACTGCCCCTCTGCCACTTGAATGTCCTTCAACTGCCCGCAGAGCAGCGTGTAGCTTCCCCCTAAATCCATCGTGACATAATTTCCAATTTCTTCGTTGTTTCCAATTTCAAGAACCATTGCATTCGCAGGAGCGGATACCGGCTCACTGACTTCCCCCTGCAGTGCGATTCCTGAACTGCATTTGTATTGCTCCAAAGTGGGAAAATAAATGGTGCTGTCCATACTATACATCTGAATCACATTTCCCACGATCGGCCATGCCAAACTCTCCGTATCTGGAAAATTCAATGCGACGGCTTCCGCCTGCATCTGACTGGTTTGTGCATCCTTTTCCTCGGTACTTCCGGCTGTCTGTTCCTCTGCTATGCCCTCGTTTTTGGCCTTCCACTCGTTTTTCTCCCCCGATACATTCTGGGTCTTTTCTTCCTCAGAGAGAATCTCATGAAATTCCCCCTCATTCTGTGCAAGCATGGAATTTTCTCCCTGAGCCGGTGTCTCTGCGGCAATGTACTCCTCTCCCTCCTCCTGCAAATCCAGATAAGGGCTTTCCTCTCCGCTCTTTTTCATGCTGACTACGCCTGCTGCAGCTACTAGAGTCAACAAACCCAAAACCAGCATGACAAGGACTAATTTGTCCTTAAATAGTTGATTCATCTTTTCCTTCACGTTTTATCACCTCGGTACTATTCTTACCAAAGTGTTGCTTCTTATTCAGAAATTAAAGTAATATTTTGATAATAGTACTGTAAAATATCTTCCATTTTCCACCCACTATCTGCCATCGCTTTCGCCCCATACTGCGACAAGCCATACCCATGTCCAACTCCCTTTGTCACAATGCGAATTTTCCCTTCCTCCTGTGTGATGGAAAAACAGGCGGAAGGCAGTCCCAAGGCATACTGTACCTGTTCTCCCTCATACAAGTTTCCCGCAATCTGCAGCTTTTCTACGTATCCAGCGGCATCCTTCTTCACAATCTGAATGCTCTGAAAGATATTGGCTGCAGCTACTTCCCCGCTTTCTGTGATTTCACGGATTTTTGCCGCAAAATCTTCCTCCGAAAACAGAAAAATCCCCAGATAATCTTCCGCCTCGCTGTCCTTCCGACTTTCCACTCCCACCAAATACGGAAACAATTCACGATCCCCATCTCGGGTTCTCCCTGCACTGATTTGATGAAACAGAGCATCCAACCACTGCCCCTCGTACTGCATTCCGATTCCCTCTGTCTCCTTTACCGCTTTCTGAAACAAACTGTAATTCTTTGCTGCCCCTCTCTGTCCCCATCTTTCTAACATCTGCTTCCATTCCATGTAATCCAAGTCCAACTCTTCCTCTTCTATCACACTACGCTCCCCAAAAATTCCATACAAATACGTGCGAGCGATAACCGCCTGTGCCTTCACCGCTTCCAAACCATACTCCGGCGGAATCTGTGCAGCCAACACACCTATCAGATATTCCTCCGCATCCATGCTCTCCCTTCCGCTCTCCCTTTGCCTTCTCACTTCTCTTTTCCCCAAACTTGTAAATTCCTGCACTTCCCCCACAGCCTCTTCCGCCCACACCAGTGTCACTGCATACGGAATCAGTAGGATGAGAAACCACACTGCCAGAACTTTCTTCAATCTTTTTCCTCCCAGACACTTCTCCCAGATACGTCTCCTTCTCCCAAACATTCCCAAATGCCATCCCACACCATCGGATAAGCACTCCATTCGCATCGCTGTACCACTATTTATTGTATGATCTCCTTTGTTGTCTTATTCTTCTTTGTACCCGCTTTCTGATAAGAGGCTCATACAAAAAAAGATATCCTTTCTCTCTCAGGTTTCCCCAAAATCAAAAGAATATCTTTTTTTTATTTTCCTATTGTATGTTTCCTTTTACTGCAATCGTTTCCGGCTCCTTCGATAGCCATCGGTTTGCCAACTGAGCTAGGCCATCTCAAATTCCCTTACAGAGTTACCTTCACCTTATCTAAGTGCCAGATATCATCCACATACTCCTGAATGGTTCTGTCGGAGGTAAACTTGCCAGCATGGGATACATTCAGAATAGCAGCCTTTGCCCACCACTTCTCATCTCTGTAAGCCTTATCCACTCTTTCATGTGCTTCCGCATAGGAACGGAAATCCTTCAAGTTGAAGTAGGTATCTGCACGAGAAGTGCTTAAGGTATTCAACAGAGAGTTGTAAATCGGGCGGAACAGCTCCGGATTCTCCGGACAGAAGTAACCGTTGATGAGCTGCATCAGCACACGACGAATGTCTTGGTCGTTGTTAAAGATATCCATCGGGTTGTAGCCGCCATTCTTCTCATAATTGATGACCTCATCGGAAGACATACCGAAGATGAAGGCATTCTCCTTGCCAACTTCCTCCACAATCTCCACATTTGCACCGTCCATGGTTCCCAGAGTCAGTGCACCATTTAACATAAATTTCATGTTACCGGTACCGGATGCCTCCTTGCTGGCTGTGGAAATCTGCTCGCTGACATCCGCTGCTGCAAAAATCAACTCCGCATTGGATACACGGTAATCCTCAATAAATACCACCTTAATCTTTCCATTGATGGAAGCATCGTTGTTGATGACATCCGCAACCGAATTGATTAACTTGATGGTCAATTTCGCAATCTCATATCCTGCCGCTGCCTTTGCACCAAAGATAAAGGTTCTCGGAACCATATCCAAGTTTACATTGTCCTTGAGCTGATTGTACAGGTACATCACATGCAGAATGTTCAAAAGCTGACGCTTATACTCATGCAGTCTCTTTACCTGCACATCAAAGATGGAGCGTGGATCCACATCAATGCCATTGTGCTCCTTGATATACTTTGCAAGACGCACCTTGTTCTGATACTTGATATTCATAAATTCCTGCTGGCACTTCTCATCGTCCGCATACACGGCAAGCTTCTTGATGTGCGGCAGGTTGGTGATCCAGTCATCTCCCACCTTGCTTGTCACCCAATCCGCCAAGAGTGGGTTTCCGTGAAGCAAGAAACGTCTCTGTGTGATACCGTTGGTCTTATTGTTGAACTTCTCCGGCATCATCTCATAGAAATCCTTCAGCTCCTGATTCTTCAAGATCTCCGTGTGCAGTCTTGCCACACCGTTGACGGAGAAGCTAGCAACGATAGCAAGATGTGCCATCTTCACCTGTCCGTCGTAGATGATTGCCATCTTACGGACTTTTTCATTGTTGCCCGGATAGCGCTTCTGAATCTCAAGGATAAATCTTCTGTTGATTTCCTCAACAATCTGATAAATTCTCGGCAGCAGTCTGGAGAAGAGCTCAATCGGCCATTTTTCCAGAGCCTCAGCCATGATGGTGTGGTTGGTATAAGCACAGCACTTTCTGGTGATCTCCCAAGCCTCATCCCACTCCAAGCCTTCCTCATCCAGAAGAATACGCATCAGCTCGGCAACCGCCACAGTCGGGTGGGTATCGTTCATCTGGAATACCACTTTCTCAGGCAGCTTACGAATGTCGTCATGTTTCTCCTTGTACTTTTGCACCGCTCTCTGAACACTCGCAGAGATAAAGAAATATTGCTGTTTTAAACGCAGCTCCTTGCCCGCATAGAGATTGTCATTCGGATACAGAACCTCAACCAGATTTCTGGCCAGATTTTCTTCCAGAACCGCTCTCTCATACTGTCCACGGTTGAAAGCATCCAGATTGAACGCATTCATCGGCTGTGCATCCCAAATACGCAGAGTGTTGACTACATTGTTGTTGTAGCCTACCACCGGCAAATCATAGGGAATTGCCATAACAGACTGATACCCTTCCTGCACAAAGCAGTTTCTGTGTCCATTCCACTCCGTCTTCACATAACCGCCAAACTTCACTTCCACCGCATATTCTGCACGGCGCACTTCAAATGGATTTCCGTCCTTCAGCCAGTTATCCGAAACCTCTTCCTGATAACCGTTTACGATTTTCTGCTTGAACATACCATAACGGTAGCGAATGCCACAGCCATATGCCGGATATCCCAGAGTTGCCAGAGAATCCAAGAAGCAAGCTGCCAGACGGCCAAGACCGCCATTGCCCAGAGCGGCATCTGGCTCCTGATCCTCAATCACATTCAAATCAAAGCCCAGCTCATCCAAAGCTTCCTTGACTTCCTTCTTCGCACAGAGATTGATGATATTGTTGCCCAGAGCACGGCCCATCAAAAACTCCATAGAGAGGTAATAAACCGTCTTTGCATCCTGCTTCTCATACTCCTTATGAGTTGCAATCCACTCATCAATAATCTCATCCTTCACCGCATAGGCAACCGCCTGAAATACCTGCTGCTGCGTTGCCTCATCCAGTGTTTTGCGGAACAGATTTCTCACGTTATCCACAACAGACTGTTTAAACATTTCTTTATCTATGACCTGTCTCATAATCGTCGCTCCTTCTGAAATCACATCATTTTCTCGACACCCAATACTACCTTTTCTCCATTGATGTTCCATTCCTTCTGATATCCGCCTAGCTGCTCAGGTACTATTGTGTCTGCCATCACTTCACTCTTAATTGTATCTTGATATTTCTCAAAAATACCGGCAATTTTCTCATTTCCGCTCTCGTACACCCGAATGTGGTCCATAACCTCAAATCCAGACTCCTTACGCATGGTCTGAATCTTACTGATAAGCTCTCGCACCAGACCTTCCTCCAACAATTCCTGCGTCAAATTGGTGTCTAACACAACGGTCATGGAAGTGTCTGTCTCGGAGACAAAGCCTTCCTTCTGCGTCATCTCAATCAACAGATCGTCCTTTGTGAGCGTCACAGCTCCCTCTCCAAAGTCAAAGTCCAACTCGCCCTTCTGCTCCAGAGTGTCCATCGCTGCATTGCCATCTAACTTACTCAAAGCCTCCCGAATCTTTCCGAGCTGCTTGCCATATTTGGGGCCTACCGTCTTCAACTGAGGCTTGAAACTGTAGCTGGTGAAGGCTCTCACATCGTCGCAAAACTCCACGGACTTCACATTCAGCTCATCCTCAATGATCTCTTTATAGAACGCAGACAAAGCCTGCTCTGCCTTCACAAACATTCTGCCGATGGGCTGACGGTTCTTGATATTTGCCGTATTTCTTGCGGCACGTCCCATCACCACCACTTTTAAAACCTCATCCATATCCTGCTCTAAGGTAAGGTCAATCCACTCTTCCTTCGCCTTCGGGAAATCGCAAAGATGAATGCTCTCCGGCGCCGTTTTGTCCACACTTCTCACCAAGTTCTGGTAAATGTCCTCCGTCATAAACGGAATCATCGGTGCTGCTGCCTTACAGATATCGGTCAACGCCGTGTACAAGGTCATATAAGCATTGATTTTATCCTGCTCCATGCCCTTCGCCCAGAAACGCTCGCGGCTTCTTCTGACATACCAGTTGCTCATGTCATCCACGAAATCCTGCAGGCATCTTGCTGCCTCCGGAATCCGGTAATTTGCCAGATTGTCATCCACGTTCTTTATGGTTGTCTGCAGCTTAGAAAGCAGCCACTTGTCCATCACAGACAATTTGTCATATTCCAGTGTATAGTTTGTGGCATCAAAGCCATCAATATTCGCATAGAGCACAAAGAATGCATAGGTGTTCCAGAGCGTTCCCATGAACTTTCTCTGTCCCTCCGTCACCACTTTGCCGTGGAATCTCTTGGGAAGCCACGGAGCACTGCTGGTGTAGAAATACCAGCGGATGGCATCTGCGCCATAGGTTTTCAGTGCATCAAAAGGGTCCACCGCATTGCCCTTGGATTTGCTCATCTTCTGTCCATTCTCATCCTGCACATGACCCATGACAATGACATTCTTGTACGGTGCCTTGTTAAACAACAGCGTTGAGATGGCAAGCAGAGAGTAGAACCAACCTCTGGTCTGGTCCACCGCCTCAGAGATAAAATCTGCCGGAAATTGTTCCTCAAACAGCTTTTGGTTCTCAAAAGGATAGTGATGCTGTGCAAAAGGCATGGAACCAGAATCAAACCAGCAGTCAATCACCTCCGGCACTCGATGCATGGTCTTCCCACACTTCGGACAGGGGAAGGTCACAGCGTCGATGTACGGACGGTGCAGCTCAATGTTATCCGGACAGTTGTCCGACAGAGACTTTAACTCTTCGATGCTTCCCACCGAATGCTGCTCTCCACACTCACACTCCCAGATATTTAAAGGAGTTCCCCAGTAACGGTTGCGGCTCACGCCCCAGTCCTGCACATTCTCCAGCCAATCGCCGAAGCGGCCCTTACCGATGCTTTCCGGAATCCAATTTATGGTATTGTTGTTGCGAATCAGGTCATCCTTCACAGCGGTCATCTTGATGAACCAAGACTCTCTCGCATAATAAATCAATGGCGTGTCGCATCTCCAACAATGCGGATAACTATGCTCAAATTTGGGTGCGGCATACAAGAGCCCTCTCTCGTCCAAATCTTTGAGCACCATAGGGTCTGCCTTCTTGCAGAACACGCCCGCCCAAGGGGTATCTTCTGTCATCTCACCCTTACTGTC
Organism: bacterium; assembly: GCA_030524485.1. Lineage (GTDB taxonomy): Bacteria > Bacillota > Clostridia > Lachnospirales > Lachnospiraceae > CAJMNU01. Next base: position 9,894 of record JAUNGR010000050.1, read on the forward strand.
CACTCTCTGCACAAAGGGCAGATCGTATTTGCGGCCCACCTTGGAGTCATCCTCACCAAAAGCAGGTGCAATGTGAACGATACCCGTACCATCTGTCAAGGTGACATAGGAGTCGCAGACAACGTAGTAGGCCTTCTTTCCGCCCAGCTTATCGCAGGCATACAAAGGCTCATACTCCTTGCCCTCCAAATCGCTTCCGACATAGTGCTCCAGAATCGTATAATTTTCCTTCAGAACCGTCTCTGCCAGAGCCGCAGCCAGATAGTATTTTACGCCATCCTGCTCCACTTTGACATAATCCTCCACCGGATTCACACAAAGTGCCACGTTAGAAGGAAGGGTCCACGGTGTGGTCGTCCAAGCGAGAATATAAGCATTCTCCTCATCCTTGCACTTAAATTTTGCAATCGCAGAACGCTCTTTGACATCCTTATATCCCTGAGCTACCTCATGGCTTGAGAGCGGAGTGCCGCAACGCGGGCAGTAGGGAACAATCTTAAAGCCCTTGTACAAAAGCTTTTTCTCCCAAATCTGTTTGAGTGCCCACCATTCGGACTCGATAAAGGAATTGTCATAGGTGACATAGGGATGCTCCATATCGGCCCAAAAGCCTACGGTTGCGGAAAAGTCCTCCCACATCCCCTTGTATTTCCAAACGCTCTCCTTGCAGTGCTCGATAAAAGGCTCCAGACCATACTGCTCAATCTGCTCCTTGCCGTCCAATCCCAGCATCTTCTCTACTTCCAGCTCCACCGGAAGACCATGCGTATCCCAGCCAGCCTTTCTTGGAACCATATAACCTTTCATGGTGCGGTATCTTGGAATCATGTCCTTAATGACACGGGTTTCCACATGACCGATATGTGGTTTTCCATTTGCAGTCGGCGGACCATCGTAAAAGGTGTAAGTCGGCCCCTGCTTGCGGCTCTCAATGCTCTTCTCAAAAATATGGTTTTCAGTCCAAAATTTCTCAATCTTTTTTTCTCTTTCCACAAAATTCATATCTGTAGAAACTTTCTCATACATATCCATTTTCCTCCATTCAAACTTTGATACCGAACTGCCATGGCATCGTCATCTTCAAAATGTTTCTGCTGCGGGAAAGAAGGATAGAGACAAACGAAACCTTTTATTATAGAAATATAACAAAAAACAGCCCCGCCCCAAACAGGACGAAACTGCCGACGCAATCCGCTCTACCACCCATCTCAGCATACTTGTCATATGAGTTTCTGTAACGTAGAAAGTACGGCTCAACTTAATCGGCATCTTGCCTTTCGGTCTGCTGCTCCAGAGGGATTTTCCATTCTGCTCTACTTTTACCGACCTCCCACCGCCGCCGGCTCGCTTCCAAGTTCAAACAGTAGTACTTGCTCTTTCCTCGCATTTCGCTCTCGTTTATTCTATTTTACCGCTTCCTTAGTATAGCTCTTTTAAAACAGAAATGTCAAGCCTTCACGGACATTTGAAGGCCTTTTGTCCTTTTTTCGACATTTTTACCAAATTTTCCCTCTTCCTTTTAGATACTTCTCCCGATAATTTCCTCTCTTTCCAGAACAGCTCCAAAAGGCTCTATCTTTGTTATTTTATTAACAATGATATTGTATTTTCCCACAGATATGCTATGATACCAAGGTCATATCATCAATTAACCAAAGAACAGGAGAAGGATTATGAGCCGAAATCTTACATTACTCACCGATTTGTATGAACTCACCATGATGCAGGGGTATTTTAAGGAAAAATCCGCCAACGAGACGGTTATCTTTGATGCCTTCTTTCGCAACAATCCCTTTGGCAGCGGATATTCCATCGCCGCCGGTCTGGAACAAGTCATCGAATACATCAACAACCTCCATTTTGAGCAGGCGGATGTCGATTATCTGAGAAGTACCGGACTGTTTGCGGAGGACTTTCTGGAATATCTGCTGCATTTTCATTTTTCAGGCGATATCTATGCCATTCCGGAGGGCACAGTGGTCTTTCCAAGAGAACCCCTCCTCAAGGTGATTGCACCGATTATGGAAGCCCAGTTGATTGAGACAGCCATCCTAAATATCATCAACCACCAGTCCCTGATCGCCACCAAGGCCTCCCGTGTGGTTCATGCGGCCGCCGGAGATGGGGTGATGGAATTTGGACTGCGCCGTGCACAGGGACCGGATGCGGGCATCTACGGTGCCAGAGCGGCTATGATTGCGGGCTGCATCGGCACCTCCAACGTCCTCTGTGGGCAGATGTTTGATGTTCCAGTCAAAGGCACCCATGCACACAGCTGGATCATGAGTTTTCCGGACGAGCTGACGGCTTTCCGCACCTACGCACATCTGTATCCTACCGCCTGCATTCTTTTGGTGGACACCTACAATACCCTAAAGTCCGGAGTGCCCCATGCCATCCAAGTCTTTCAGGAGCTGAAAGAAGAGGGTCTGCTGCACAAAGGTTATGGCATCCGCCTCGACAGCGGCGACCTCGCCTATCTCTCCAAAAAAGCCAGAGCCATGTTGGATGAAGCCGGTTTCTTTGACGCTGTCATCTCCGCTTCCAACGACTTGGACGAGACTCTTATCAACAGCTTAAAGATTCAGGGAGCTGCCATCAACTCTTGGGGTGTGGGAACCAATCTGATTACCGCTAAGGACAATCCTTCCTTCGGAGGGGTTTACAAACTTGCGGCCATCCAGAATCCGGAGAATGGCAAATTTATTCCGAAAATCAAATTGTCCGAAAACTCCGAAAAAATTACCAACCCTGGCAACAAAACCATACGTCGTGTCTACGACAGGGAGAATGGCAAAATCATTGCTGACCTGATTTGTCTGGCCGATGAGCATTTTTCGGAGGAGAACTCCCTGCTGCTCTTCGACCCCAAGGACACTTGGAAGAAGACCTTGCTTGCCCCCAACAGCTACCACCTGCGTGAGCTGATGCTCCCCGTCTTTCAGAAGGGACAGTGTGTCTACCACTCTCCCAAAGTCATGGACATTCAAGCTTACTGCAAACAGGAAATCACAACCCTCTGGGAAGAGACCCTGCGTCTGGTCAATCCCAACCGTGTCCATGTGGATTTGTCAAATGAACTTTGGCACATGAAGCAACAACTTTTGGACAGCTATAACATTCGCTGACCGTCTTTCTCCTCCTTTTTGTCTCTTTATTTGCGCAAAATGCACGGCATAAAGGAGGAGTTTCCGTCAAAATTCTATTTGCATATTATATACTTTTCTGTTACAATACAAGAGATAAGAGCGAAGAGGGAAACTTTTTAGTATGTTACTTCTTTATTTTAACAAGACAGGAGGTGGACAAACTATGGGCTTAAAAGAGAATCTGCGCTCTGCAAGGAAAAGCTGTAAGATGACATTGGAGCAGGCTGGTGATCAGATTGGCATCACAAAGGCTACCCTTCAAAGATATGAAAGCGGTGCTATTGCAAATATACCATTTGAGAACATTGAAAAACTGGCATCTATCTATCACACGACTCCTTCGCAGCTCATGGGTTGGGAGGGCGATGCTCTGCCAATTCTTGCCGATGTATTTAATCTGCAGTTAGGGAAACAGGATTGGGATGAACATCTTCGCCAACGCATGGTAGCTTACTACGATGCAATGGGAAGTGAAGCCATTGAATCTCTGCTAGGCAAATACTCTAAACTAGATGATAGAGGCCGACATACAGTAAGCACTGTTTTGGAAATGGAGTATGAACGCTGCACCAAAGAAGACTAAACGACTAGACGGAAATGACCAAATAAGCATAACAAAGTATACTTTCCTTTTGCGGGGGATGAAAGGGTAAAGAAATACGTACTGCTATCTTCTTTCTGCTTGAGAAGGCAATAAGACCAAGACTGAAAAAGACAGGGAATTGATTCGCATCAGTTTCCTGTCTTTTTTCTGTTTATGAAGTTGGAAGCAAAAGAGATTCTGCCACACAAAGCAGCTCTTTTTTCTTACTGCTGTCTGTTCTTATTTCTCAAGAACTCCGGAATGGTAATGTCGTTGGAGCGAGTCGGACGATAGGGCTGTCTTGTGCCAAACATGCCATTGCCATTTGTGGTGGCTGCTGCCTCGTTGTTCGAGGAAACTGTCTTTGGCTGCACAAAATTGGGCTGCTGCGAAGCAGTGGTCGGGTTTGCAGTCTGTGCCTTTCCAAACTTGCTCAAATCTGCCATCACCTTTGCCACTGGTGTCACTGCACTCTTGTCCTCGAGACCAGTCGCAATCACGGTGATGCTTGCCTCATCCTGTGCATTCTCATCGTACATCGCACCAAAGATGATATTGGCATCGTCGCCCACCATCTGCTGCACAAAGCTTGCTGCATCATTTGCTTCCACAAGACTGATATCTCCAGAAATATTGATGATAACGTGGCTTGCCCCCTGAATGCTGGTCTCAAGCAGCGGACTGGAAACGGCCTGCTTCACAGCCTCAGTCGCCTTGTCGTCACCTTTTGCATGACCGATGCCGATATGGGCAATGCCCTTGTCCGTCATAACGGTCTGAATGTCTGCAAAGTCCAGATTGATAAGACCTGGCACATTAATCAAATCGGTAATGCCCTGAACGGCCTGCTGCAGCACCTCATCGGCCTTCTTCAAAGCCTCCGGCATGGTGGTGCGTCTGTCCACAATCTCCAGCAGTCTATCGTTCGGAATCACAATCAGCGTGTCCACACTCGCCTTCAGCCGCTCGATACCAGCGATGGCATTTGCCATACGGGTCTTTGCCTCAAAACGGAAGGGTTTGGTCACAACGCCAACGGTCAGGATTCCCATATCCTTTGCCAACTTTGCTACCACTGGTGCAGCTCCCGTACCGGTACCGCCACCCATACCACAGGTAACAAATACCATATCGGCTCCCTTGAGTGCAGCAGAGATATCCTCCGCATTCTCCTCAGCCGCTTTCTCACCGATCTCCGGCTTTGCGCCTGCTCCCAAGCCCTTGGTCAGCTTCTCGCCAATCTGCATCGCCGTCGGTGCTTTGCAAAATTGCAATGCCTGCTTATCTGTATTGATGCCGATAAATTCCACTCCGGCAATGTTCTCATCGATCATACGGTTCACCGCATTGTTTCCGGCTCCGCCGACACCTACCACCAAAATCTTCGCAGAATTCTCTGCCTCATTTATCTTAATTTCTAACAAGAATTTTGCCCTCCTTCAAATTCCCTTTTGTACTTCTTTCTTTTTGCTTCTCTTTCATCCTAATTCACGATACCGCTTCCAGACAAATCCGGCAAAAGCCAAGTTTTGCCGAATTCTGCCGAACAGCATCAGCTACCTAATACTATATTTGATTTTGAGGAAAATATCAACCTTAATTTTTAACAATTTTGTGATTTTTTTACGTTCTTTGCCTTACTGATTTGATAAATTTTGCCTTAACCGCCCTTAATTCTCCTTCTTTTTAAAGGAAAACCACTGATCTGTGTCATTCGCATCGTAAGCAGAGAGGTCCAAACTTCCCTTTTGCCCCTCCAACACCGGCAGTATGTCCGACAATTCCTGTATCTTGCCATTGAGATTCTCACTGTTTCCCAGTTCCACCACTATGTCTCCCAAGGTCATGGTCACATGCAGGTTGCTGTCGTAATAAATCTTGTCCACCGCAATCTCATAAGAGTTTAAAAGCTGGGTTAAATTCAAAATCTGCCGAAATACCCCTTCCTGCGTCACTGGAAGCGGTTGGTAGAGCACAATATGCCCAAATCTCAGACCTGTGATGAGAGGCACACCGGAAAGCACTTCTCGGGAACTCTCCACAATGATACCGTCCTTATCAAAATACATATTGCTTCCCATGTAGGAGACATAGCCAATCACGGCCTTCTCGTGAACAATAACCTCCAACTGAAGGGGATTGTGAAACAGCAATTTATAGTCCTGCACAAAGGGAAGGCTTTCATGCTCTCCAAACCTATCCTTTAAATAACAGTAAATCACATTCTTGTCCCAGCGACCCGCAAACAACAACTCCTCCACTTCCTCCTCGCTATACTTATGATTTCCTGTCACTGTAATCGTTTGAATGCGGACAGACAGCAACAAAAGCATTGCAAGGCAAACAATCGCTATGATGCCGCCCATCCACATCCTCCTATGTCCCCTTGGCTCCTCTCTCATCTTTTCCTCCGTTTTTCCTCTTTCTGATTCTCTACTCGCTCAAACGAATTTTGGCTCCCAATCCCTGCAAATCTTCGCAGATGGAAGCGTAGCCTCTGGCAATGTGCTCGTAGGCGTGAATTTCGCTCCGCCCCTCTGCTGCTAGAGCCGCTAAAACCAAAGCAGCTCCGCCCCGCAAATCCGGAGCCTCCACCACCGCTCCACGCAACCTAGCTCTTCCTCTCACCGTCACACAATTTCCTTCTATTTGTATGTAGGCTCCAAACTTCTTTAATTCCCTCGCCGCCTGAAATCTGCCCTCAAACACCGTCTCTTCTATCCGGTTCTCCCCCTCCGCTCTCGCAAACACTGCGAGCAGCAGGGACTGCATATCCGTTGGAAAAGCCGGATAAGGAGCGGTTTTCACAAAAAGACTGCCCCTAGGTCGCCCTTTCATTGCAAGAGCCACGCCATCCGGAAGGGCGAAAATTTTGGCTCCCAGCTGCTCCAATACCGCTAGCACCGCCTGCAGCTGCCCTGCCTCCACCCCTCGCACACAGATTTCGCCTCCGGTGCAAAGAACCGCAGCGAGATAACTGCCCGCAACAATGCGGTCCCCAGCGATGCGATATTGCGTATCTCGAAATTTTCCTCCCCCTTCTATCTCGATCAGGGAAGTGCCCTCCCCAAAAATCCTTGCCCCCATATGGCGCAGAAAGCGACAGAGTTCCACAATCTCCGGCTCCCTCGCACAGCCCAAAATTCTGGTACGTCCCTTGGCAAACACCGCCGCCATCACGGCATTCTCCGTTGCTCCCACACTCGGATAAGGAAAAGAAATATTGCCTCCCTCCAAGCCTTCCGCCTCAAATTCCATCCTTCCATCCATCTCCACCACCCTAGCTCCCAGACAGCGGAGAGCCGAAAGATGCAAATCCACAGGACGTTTCCCGATGGAACAACCTCCAGGGGCAAAGGCCACCGCCCGCCCAAAACGTGCAAGCAGAGGACCGACTAGCATCATGGAGGAACGCATTTGCCCCATGTCTTTGCGTTCAATTTCATAGCCGGAGAGCTTCGCCGCATTGATACGCAGCGTCCTCCCCTCCAAGGTCACCTCACAGCCCAGAGAAGACAATATCCCCATCATACAGGTGACATCCTGTATTTTGGGGACATTCTCAATCACAGAGACTCCCGAATGCAAAATGGCGGCTGCCATGACTGGGAGCACTGCATTTTTGGAGCCTTGAACCCAAATCTCGCCAGCGAGCGGTTCCGCCCCCATCACCTGTATCACGGACACTCCTCATGCCTCCCGCATCAAATAGCTATATCCTATTTTATGCACAAAAGCAAAAAAAGTGACCATAAAATAGCCGCACTCTCAGCGTTCCAGACGAATCTGATTGGAGACTCCGAGCACCAATCCCATCTCCGCCAACAAAAATAGGATGGAAGTTCCTCCATAACTGATAAAAGGCAGCGTGATTCCGGTGTTTGGAATCACATTTGTGACCACCGCCACATTTAGAATCACCTGAATCGAAATGTGTGCCATCACACCGATCACCAAGAGAGAACCCACCAAATCCGGTGCATTGCCTGCTATCACCATGAAGCGATAAATCATGAACAGAAAAATAAAAAGAATCGAGATGGCA